>MKRS01000817.1 GCA_001897035.1 Bacteroidales bacterium 45-6 | reverse complement strand
TCACGTTGCTTAAATTCAACTACGTTGTCGGCCTTTCCTTTTTCATACACCCAACGGGCAATCAGCTGGCGGTTGCGCATGTGAGCTTCCTCTATGTCTTTTCCCTGCTGAATGCGTGTCAATTGAGTCATCAGCCCATTCATCATGAAGCGGTAGTATTCGGCCTTGTAGGCATCTTTGTTGGGGAGAATGCCCAATTCCACGAGCTTGTCGTCGCCCAGATAATACAAGCCGAACAAGTCGGCACGAGCCTCCTCGATGGTGGAGCCATAGGCTTTCATCGCGTCGGAACTCACGCCAGGTAGCAACTGCCCCGATCCGTGTCCAAGCACTTCGTGCAAATCGGTGTGCAGCACGTCGGTGATGAAGCCATAGTTATGGAGCAAATCGAGCTCGGTTTTCGACCAGACAAATTCCTGGCTAAATCCCGAATGTTCGGAGGCCTTGTCATACGCCTCCATTATGTTTTCGATAGTTACCGATTTCGAGCCATGCTCTTTGCGAATCCAATCCGCATTCGGCAAATTGATTCCGATAGGAGTGGAAGGATAGCAGTCGCCACCAAGTTGGGCAACAGTGATTACTTTTGCACTCACACCCTTCACATTTTTCTTCTTGAAGCGTGGGTCAACCGGCGAATTGTCTTCAAACCATTGGGCATTTTCGCTGATGATGGTGGCGCGCTTGGTGGCCTGGATATTTTTGAAGTTGACGGTTGATTCCCAGCTCGCTTTCAGCCCGAGGGGATCTCCGTAAGTTTCCGTGAATCCGTTCACAAAATCCACTCGTGAAACCGAATCCTTCACCCATGCCACAGCATAGTCGTCGAATGTCTTCAAATCACCTGTTTTGTAAAACGAGATCAGTTTTTCGATATACGCTTTTTGTAATTGGTTTTGGGCAAGAGCGTCTGCCTTTTGAAGCCACCCCACGATGCGTTCGATGGCGGGCGAATACAATCCTCCCACTTTCCAAACCTTTTCCTTCAGCAGTCCGTCTTCTTTCACCAAACGGCTATTCAAGCCATAAGAAACAGGTGTTTCATCGTGCGGTTTCTTCATTTTATTGTAGAATTCCTCCACTTCAGCCTGAGTGACGCCTTCTCCATAGTAATTGTTGGCAGATGTCTGGATCAAGTCCTGCCCTGCCGCTTGATTCACTTTCTTGGACATTACTGCCGGATCAAACATCACGGGAGTAATCATTTTCAGGAATTCTCCCACCGTTTGTTTCCCTTTTGTGGGTACTTTTTTAATAGGCAAGGCTTTCACCTGCGCTTCGAAAAACGAACGGGAAAAACCAGGCAAGAATTTTTCCTCGCCATAATGGTGGTGAATCCCGTTGGAAAACCAAACGCGCTTCAGGTAAACCACAAATTCCTGATAGTCCTTGCTCGACTTGTCTCCCTTGTAATTCGCATAGATTGCTTCTAAGGTGCGGCGGATGGCCAGATTGTATTTGTTGTTCTGGTCGAAAAGAATGTCGCGCCCTTCGGTGGCTGCTTGCGACAGGTAATAGATCATCTCTTTTTCCTGAAGGCTCAGCAAATTGAAGTCGGGAACTTGATAGCGGAGAATCTGCAAGTCTGCAAATTGATCCACTTCGTATTTAAAATCGTCATTTCCATCTTTGGCGATGGCTTTGTTGCTAAAAGATGTAAGAATCATAGCTGATACTAAGATGGTTAAAAATGAGTATGCCCTCATGCTTTAAACGGATTTATATTATATTTGAAAGATAATTGCTTTAAGAATATAAAAGTACAAGAAAAAAGCTATTTTTGAAAACTTAATCTTTTCCATTGAACAAAAAACCCAACTATCATGGATAATATTGTAGAGATAGCTCGTTTCCAAAATCCGGCGGAAGCTCAAATTTTGCTTTCACTTTTGCGGGCCGAGGGCATTGAATGCAATTTGCGTAACGAGTTCACAAGCCAAATCATGGGTGGCTATGTGGATGTCGGAGGTGCGATCGTGGAAGTGCTTGAGGCTGATGTTCCTCGCGCATTGGATATCCTCAAAGAGGGTGGGTATGAAATATATAATTCCAATACTGAAAACGCAAGGCCAATAAACTGGCTGACTTCGTTCACCAATAAGATCCCCATCGTGAAGAATCTTTCTCAGGAAGTGAGAATCATCGTTCTGTTAGTGGCTGTAGCCTTGATTGCAACAGCCATATTGTTTCCTTTCATCACAAAATGACCGGGAACGAGAGCCAATCAATTTCCATTCCTATTCCTATTCCACATACAGCACCAGCCCTTTCAGGTATTCCCCTTCGGGGTGATAGATGTTGATAGGATGGTCGGCAGGCTGGGTCAGTTGGTGGAGGATTTTCACGCTTCTACCTGTGATGGCTGCTGCGCTGAACACTGCCAACCGGAAAGCTTCTTTGGATATGGCCTGCGAGCAGGAAAAGGTGAACAGGATTCCGCCCGGCTTGATTTTCCGCAAAGCAGCGGCGTTCAATTTTTTGTATCCTTGCAAGGCGTTGCGGATGGCATCGCGGTGCTTGGCAAATGCGGGAGGATCGAGCACGATGAGGTCGTAGTCGTTTTCACCGACACGTGCGAGGTAGGAGAAAGCGTCTTCGGCAAACGATTTATGGCGCTCATCGTGAGGGAAGTTCATTTCCACGTTTTGGTTGGTGAGCATGATGGCTTTGCCCGAACTGTCCACCGAATGCACAAGTTTGGCACCTCCGCGCATGGCGTAAAACGAGAATCCACCGGTGTAGCAGAACATGTTGAGAACTGATTTGCCGTTGGCATATCTCTCCAGCAGGGAGCGGTTGTCCCGCTGATCGACGAAGAATCCCGTTTTTTGTCCTTTGAGCCAATCGGCATGGAACTTCAATCCGTTCTCGATGGCCGCGCTTTCGACGAAGTCGCCCAGGAGATAGCCATTCTCCGCCCCCAAATCGGCTTTGTAGGGGAGGGTTGTTTCGGATTTGTAATAAATATTTTGGATATGGTCTCCCAATACTTCTTTGATTGCTTTGCTGATCTCGAACCGAGATTCGTGCATTCCCACGGAGTGCGACTGCACGACCGCCGTAGAAGCATAGACATCCACGATGAGGCCCGGAAGGTTGTCGCCCTCGCCATGGATGAGGCGAAAAGCATTGTTGTCATCGCGTACCAAGCCGATGGATTGGCGGAGATGGTAGGCGGTGGCAATTTTTTCTATCCAAAAAGAAGGGTCTATTTCCCGCTCGGCGAAAGAGAGTACCCGCACGGCAATGCTTCCAACTTGAAAATGGCCCATGGCAATGAAATTACCGGAGGCCGTGTACACTGAGACCACCTCGCCTTCTGTGAGGTCAGGGTCTTTTTGCTGGATGGCTCCCGAAAAAATCCAGGGGTGGAAACGGAGCAGGGAATCTTCTTTCTTGGGCTTTAGAACTATCTTTTTATACATATATTTTCAGTTAGCAGTTAGCAGTCAACAGTTATCAATCAACGGTTCAAGCTGATTTTTGTAATTATATCATTTTGGCGAAGCTAATCGCTAACGGATATCGGCTTCTTTTAATTTCTCGTAAATTTTCAAACAAGCCCAGGCATCGATGGCTGCGTATGCCTTTTGGGCTTCGGTGAGGGTTTCGGCTTCCCAGTTGCTCAAGCGTTGCGCCTTTGAAATTCGTTTGTCGAACAGGATGGCGTAGATTTTCTGCAGGCTTTTGTCTTCTATCCCGTAGTCGTCCACCATGTTTTGTAAATCGATGAAACTCAGCATCTCGCTTTTGGTGCGTCCGGCCATGGCGGCAAAGTCGTCTTTGAGCGACAAGCCGATTTTTGTAATGGAAGAATCGTGCAGCAGGTTTTTCAAACTTGCCGGAATTCCCATCTTGTTGAGCCGGAAAAGGTAGCAAAACTCATTGGTGGATAACTGGATGAGCGCTATCTTATTTTTTTGTCCTTTCTTGAAATTTGGCTTTGTTTCTGTGTCGAAGCCAATCAATTTGTATTTCCGAAGGACTTCCACAGCCTTGTTTGCTTCTTCTTCCGCATTCACGACATATATCGGGCAAGGAAAAACCTCCACGGCAAGCTCTGCAATTTGCTCTTTGGTGATAGTTGCTACCATATTACCTCCTCGTTGTCAGATTCGTCGCCGTAGAT
>MKRS01000816.1 GCA_001897035.1 Bacteroidales bacterium 45-6 | reverse complement strand
ATGATGGTGCGTATCACTTGATAGCCTTTGTGAGCCGTGATGATGTTCATATAATAACTATCATCGAATGTGCGCTTCTTGGTGGTTTTAACTATTAGCTTTGATTGACAATTCGGACATTCACATCCCAAAAGGGTATTGGCTAATTCTCCCATCCCTTGAAACGAATGACCGCACTTGCTACAAGCAACAATCCCTTTTTCGGTTCTTCGTCCAACATATTGGATAGCGTGGTCATATCCCCATTGTATCTGCGCTTTGGTCAGTTTGGGCAATGTTCTACTTGCTTCTACTACTTGTTTTTGGAGTTTATTCTTTAGTTTCATAGGTCAATAATTTAAAAATCAAACAAACCTGGTTGGGGATTAAGGACTACTTTCTTTGCCTTTTTCACAGGCTGTGTCATCTTCCTGTATGCTTCGTCCTGCGCCTTTTGTATGGCATGTTGGTGCGCTTCCTGTTTCTCTTCCTCGGAGAGTTGGACTACATGGTTTACCACTACATGGGCATTCATCGGCTTGCCTGCTTCAATGTTGTCCTCGTCATAGTAATGTACCGCCATACCGAAAATTTCATCATCCGCAAAGCCGTTACAACCGCTTTTCTGTACGGTATTCAGTACGTAAGTGATACAGTCGTCTATATTTTTTCTCGGAGCGGAATACTTGAAGGAAAAGAGTATATCGCTCTCTGCCCGTTGGTCTAAATAGGCTTTTATCGTTGCTTTGAAATTATCTGTTGCTTTCATATCTCTTTGGGTATTGTGGGGCGGATTGCTCCACCCCATATGAATAATCTGTTTATTGATTGAGGTTTACCAACTTGCGTAAATCCTGTTCTTTGCTCTTTTGGAAAATCCACCCTGCTTTCTTCTCCCCGTTGTGGGTCAATCGGGCATTGAAGCGTCCACCCAATGCGGAAAGGGCATCTTTTATCGGTTTGGTATCCCCGAAAACGGCGATTGCCTTTTGCGAATAGTCCACAATGGTAAAATTACCTGTGATGGTTTCTTCTGTGCCGCTTGTCGTAAGTGAGGAAACGGGGTTGATATGAATGTTATCTTCGTTCCCTGCGGTATAGGCAAAATCCTCTACTGTGTGTTTACGGTCGTACACGGGAACTTTTTCGATGATCCACCCGTGATACTTGCTTTCGCCCAAATAGTACCCTGCACCCATGCTGTATTTCTCCCTGTGTTCATAAACCTCGTTATACTCGGCTAAACAGGCTGTTTCCCTGAAGTTGGATGCGTGTTTACGCATTTCTGAAAAGATGTCCCTTTTGTGGGTGGAAAAACCCAAAATGACGGTGCGCTGTGTACTGCTTGCGAAATAGTCTGTCATGCTGTCGCTTTCGTCCTGTTTCAGCCGTGCCACGATAACCGCCTGAGCATTTTCGGGAAAGAGTTCCGCAAAGCGTTTGCGCCCGACTTCCTTTACTTCTTCCACCCGTATGCGTTCCTTTTCGGCTTCGTCCGCTTCCGCTTTGGCTTTCGCCTGTGCTTCCTGTAGAAGGATGGCGACCTCGAAAGCATCCATAAATTCGGGGTTTACATCGTCGTAATACCTGCCGATGCCGAATTTTTGGGATAAGGGGGTAAGCATATCCGTCCTGTCCATGTCTTTTGTCCTGATATTGATCAGGTGGTACATGTATCCGATTCTTTCAATGTATTCAACTTTGCAGACCACATAGCGGGATTCGCTCATGGCATAGCCGTAACCGATAACGATTTGATTTTCTCTGACAACCTGTACTTCCGTATCTATGGTTGTTCCTGCGAATAATGAATGATACTTTGTCATAGCTTTAATTTTTAATGGATTACAAAAAAGTCAGCAGAATGAAAAGGAGGGCTATTGCAGCAAGCAACACCACCAGACAAGAGAGGATGCCCCGAAGCAGGGGAAGAAGGAAATACACACCCGCCAAGACCCATAGAAAGTCTGTACCCCACAGGGAGAACCCTAAAACTACCAAAGCGATTTTTACCACCAATTTTATGCTAATTGGAAGGTAGGAGGATCGATGTTTCATATTTTTTTCTGTTCGTATCATAATTTCTGACCTTTTTTTTATGCCGTATCGGAGCCGGTGAGGAGTGTTCGAGTTTCAGGAGCGTAAAAAAGGTAGTGTTTAGCCGTGCAAGGTTTTGGCGAATAAATACGCTCGCCCGGATAGATTAAGGAAGGGAAAGAGGAAGATTTTTCGACAAACCCGGAGGGCTTGACCTTGCCCCGGCGTGAAGAACACGGACATACCTTTGCGCCTGAAATCGAACTCTCAATCAGGCTATGGCGGCATACCATAAACGGGGAAGAAATTATTAAAAGATTCGGGCAGGAAAAAAACATCGCCCCCACGGTTCAATCCGGCATACGGGGGCAAATACCATTGGCAGGGATCAGGACAAATACTGCCACGTCACTGCCAATACCGGACAAGCCATTGGCAGCCGAAAAAATTCACGTATATTTGATGCACTGATTAAAATGTTGGTAATATGGAACGATTTTTTCCGCTCAATCACTTGACCGCAGAACAGTTGCACGACCTGTACCGCGATGCCTGCAAGGTGGGCAAACGATTGGTCGAATATGACCAACCGGGGGAAGAAGGGCATTATGAGGTTAATTTATCCGATGATGAGACACTGAAAAATATTAGCGACGAAAGCCAGAATTATCTTGTTTTTCACGAGAATTTTGAAGACGAACCCGATGCGACTATAATCGCCTTTTCCTTATCCTCACATCCGTTTACAACGGCTTATATAGACATTGACAATACCCGGCTGGATTGGTTTGTCAAAAAATATGGCCTTACGCAGTGGTGGCAAATGGAGGGAAGCGAACGAAAGTATTATCCGTTCGCCAAATTTTACACCGTGGAGCCGATGAAACGGCATCTCCTCAATTGAATAATATAGCCCTAAACTTGTTTGAAAAGTGGATAACGATAATTTGTAGTGTTTTCAAGCCGAGCATTTTGCTCGGCTTTTTTAATTGTTTAAAATGTTGATAACTAAAAAACATGATTGAACTAAGAAATTCAATACTAATCACTATATTTGCAAAATACATCAAAGATTTGACAAATGATACAGATAAATAGGCTAAAAGTAGTACTTGTGGAGCAGAACAGAACTGGGAAGTGGTTGGCTGAAACTTTAGAAAAGAATGAAGCTACTGTTTCCCGTTGGTGCACCAATGAATCCCAACCTTCGCTTGAAACGTTGGTAAAAATTGCCAATGCTTTGAAAGTGGATGTGAAAGATTTACTTGTCTCAACAAATAAATAAAATATGGAGAGAGATACTATATTTATCAGTCATGCAACCCCGCAGGACAACGAGTTTTCCATATGGATAGCATCAAGATTAGAAATGCTTGGTTATAATACGTGGATAGACAAGGAAGGTTTATTAGGAGGCGAACGTTTTTGGCCGACAATACAGAAAGCCATTGAGAACTCTATAAAAGTCTTATTTGTATATTCAAAGAATATCATTACAAAAGATGGTGTTCTTAAACAAGGGATTGAAAATGAGATAGAGTATGCTAAAAGCATTGCTTCTCAACATGGATTGCAAGATTTTGTTATCCCTCTGCATATAGATGAATCCCCATATAATTTGGCAATCGGATTACCCAACATTAATCACATTCCATTCAACGATAATTGGGCTGAGGGTCTAAAACAATTATTAAAAAAACTTGAAAAGGATGCTGTTCCTAAAAAGTCGATGAATATTGAATCGACTTTTTCAGAATGGTATGAGAATGAATACATTTCAAATTGTTCAATCACCTCTAAAAAGGAGTTGTTTTATACCTCATGGTGGCAAGTCAAAAACATCCCTCAACAATTCTACATGTATCAGTTTACAAATGCTGCGCAAGCTAAAGCAATTCGAGATTTAAATAAAGATATTCCAATCAGCCTTCAGTCAAATATACTGTCATCGTTTGACATGAAACTAAATTTTACAGTACTAAGGGATGGTGAGCAAATTGAAGTTTTACCCGAAAATACATATACATTTTCTTTAAATAGCCAATCATCTTATCCCTAAGCTCCTTAGTGCCAATGACACCAACATTCTTAATCCCTCTAATTTTCATCTGGTCAAAAGGGCCA
>MKRS01000815.1 GCA_001897035.1 Bacteroidales bacterium 45-6 | reverse complement strand
TCATGGAGCGTAAAATAGAAGCCTCCCTGAAGCCCATCGGGCAGAGTGTCGGCATGATGGCGGATGCTCCCAAAGAAGAAAATAAATTTGTCCCTATGCCGGATAACCTGAAAAACATCAACGCGCTTATGGGGGAACGGGTTGCCATTGTCCGTCCCCCGCACGGAGTACCGGAGAAAAAAGGATTCAAAATCTAAGGTTCTTTTATCCCCTGTAAATGGGCGAAGCCCGCATCTGTCATCATCGACGGTGCGGGCTTCTTTCAAAATAGACAGTGCGTATGGAAAAGAAGCAAGTATGTGGATTTAGTTGGTATCGGGATCTTCGGGGTCATTACCCGGATCTTCCGGAGCATCGCCGTTCTTGTCGTCGCCTTTGGCAAAGTTGGCTTTGATAAAGGCGATAACGTCGCTCTCTTTGTAAAATGTCTTGTGATAGACCATTTGATAGGGCAATTCGCCCGAAGAACGGTAGCGTTGCAATGTTCGCTTGCTGACGTTGAGCATCTGGCAGACGTCCTGGTTATCCAGGAGTTTTTCGCCTTCCAGCAGCTTTTCTTTGATTGCCATTTTTTCCAGATGGCGCTCTATCCTGTCAAGGCGTGCCATCAACCGTTCAAATCCTATTTGAATCCAGTCTTTCAAATCGTCATTCATGCCCATTGCCATTGCATTTTTAATTAATTATTGCTTCTACAAAGGTCGGGCGTTTTTATATAGCTGCTAACGATGTCGGTACTGCTTTTCTTGAATATTTATTTCAACTCTCTTTTTAACAGGATATTACAAGCTAACTTTTCCTTGAAAAACAGGAGTGAAAAATCGAAAAAGGTCGGTATGTGGAGGATTATACATCAAAACACCCGATTTTGACCTGAATCAGCATCAAAACCGGGTGCTTTGTAAAGAATACCGACATCGGTACAGGTTATTTTCTTTTCATACGCCGCAATAAGGCGGCTTTTAACTTATCAAGAAAGGGTGTGGGGATATTTCGTATTTTCAGGTCATCCAGACTCCGCGACAGGTTGCGGTCCAACTGGATATTGAATACATTCTGGATATAGTCGGATAGTTGTGTGAGCGGTACTTTCCCGAATGTTGCGGCACTGTCCCACGAGAAAATCTGTTCCTGCAATTCCGCCTTACTTCCCATCCAGGTTATTTTGGTAACGGGAAAACCGTTGGTGACAATTTTTACCCCGTTGTCCGTCAGTAATTCTATTTCGCCCATCAAATAAGCGGAAAGCATATCGTTCGCCATAATCTTGGCGACTTTGAAATCGCAGTTGGTAGAAAAATTTGGGTCGAGTTCATAGTAAAAGGTTTCCAGGTATTGTTCGGTATCGACCCTGCCGCGCATGAAATACAGCGAATCCAGATGCGTGGAACCGGAGCGGTAGTAACGGACAAAGTCCAACCGCTTGTTGGTGTACTTATGGATAGTTTCCAGTTCTTCGTGCAAGTATTCCTTTTGTGTGCATATGGCTGCAACGGGGCGGTTGATCTCAATGTTGTATAGTTTACGGTAGTAAATCAGCCGATAGCAGAATCTTGGTTTGATCTCCTTGAAGAAATTGATTTCCTCGTCCTCTGATTGGAACTCGTAGGAAAGGATAAACTCTTTCAACCGGTCAAAGGCATCTCCCAGTATATGCGATGCTTCCAGCGATTTTTTTAATATGTTACTGTCAGACGACTCAATAGTTTCTATTGCATCATCGGTTTCCTTCCGTAATTTAGCTATATATTCAAGCATAAAAGTTGGTTTTTCAAGTATTCTTTTGAAAAATATTCCAAAATTTTCAGGCCAACAGGCTGAATAGGAGTGAAACAATGACAATTGGCAATATTATTTATTCCATCACTATCGCGTCAATGGCCACCTTTCCTTCCCCTCGGTGAATAATTTTGACAATATGTTTTCCTGATGTCATATCCGATTCGCAATAAATTTCCTGCTGAGGTCTACGCTCGGAAACTGTTGACATATCGAATATTCCCCGGCTTTTTCCATCTATCAGGATTTCAATTTTTCCAGCATTTAATTCTCTTGGTGCTACCACCAGCACTCTTTTGCCTGAAAATGTACAAGTCCATGTATCACCCATTGTATCACTGATTGTGAGATCATTATTAAAATCGCCAGCGTCAAGATTACACATGCGAGTCCAACCCGGAGCCAATACACCAGGATCATCATCATTGAACCAAGGTTTACTATGAGTGATTTTAAATACCCTACATTTTTTGACAAAGAAGCGTTTACAATATCAGACAAAGAATCAATCATTCCCGAAGGTATTATTCTTAATCCGTTCTCATCCTGAATGAAATCAATCTTTATATCAGAGCCAAGCAATTCCACTTTTGCGACTTTACCAATTGTTTTACTTTTGGTAGAAAGAGATTTTATTACTTAAGGTTGGCCGTCCCAGTTTAAATCAGGAACATAAACATATCCATTGTTACGTGAGATCTTAAAGAATCTTCGGAGCATCGTTCAAATGGCCGGGAACCATGAACAGCTTCCCCATTTACCCTCAACCACGATCCTATATCTTTGGCTATCCATATTAATTTGGGATCGAGATGTCCACAACCGTGCTGAGTAAGGTTGAGCAACATGGTACCATTTCTCGAAACATTCTCCATAAGTAATTCAACAACCTTTTTCGAATTCAAATATTTTAGTTCCTCCTTATAATGCCAGTCAGAAATTCTGCTTTCCGTTTGAAAAGGATAAGCCATTACACGAGTAATAGGAATTTTCTCATTTTTGGACAATAAAATATATTCTCTCGGCATATATGCAAAGAGTAAATATTTATCTGAAATTACAGGAAATATATGTCATGTTACGCAATAAAAAAGCTTTTTTTCTTCCCTATAATTTCAAAAGTAATTATTTAGAATCATCTTTTCGATTTAGAAAAATCTAAATTTTAATTTTGGAAAATACTAGAGAAAATCCTTGCATAGTAAAAAATGTGACGTAATTAATCCTATTGAACTAACAAGTTCGGGTGATCTAAATATATAGCATGATTGTTAGCATAAGATTTTATCTTTTCAATCACCAATTGGAAGGATAATTAGCTTAATCTATTTTTCAAATGAAATTAATACTGAGTGGACCACTTCCAGTCGTCGGTTTGGAAAGGAACAGCAGGCAATCCCTCTTTGTTGTAGAGATTCACATCGGGATTGGTGGCCCATGCAAAACGCACGGCCACAGGCTCGTTCACGTTGTCTGAATACACAATAACTTTATCTACATCGATATATGCTTTTGCCCAGACGAACTTTTTGTCTTTGCCAGCGATGGTAAAGCCGTCCAAATAACCATATTTGTTAGTTGTAATCAAACCGCCGCCGATGTTGTCGAACCAAATAACGACTTTCGAGCCTTCGACCTCCATCGAACGGAAAGTGGGGCCGGAATACACCAAATTTGTTTTCCCGTAGGTTTTGTTTAAAGCAATCAATGCCAGGCGGCGACCCACATCCTGTTTGTTTTTGGGATGAATATCGTTGGCTTCGCCGATGTCGGTGATGACGGCTTGTCCCGTGTTAGGCAGCGAGAGGGTCAGGCTTTGCGCCTGGCGAAGCTCCGCCCAGTTGCTTTCAACTGGAATTGCATCCTTGGCCTGGTAGTTGGCCAACTGCACCCAATAAAAGGGGAAATCAGTACGCCACTGTTTGCGCCAGTCGTTGATAAGAGTAGGGAAGAGGGTCTTGTAGTTGTAAGCTTGTCCCGCATTGTTTTCTCCTTGGTACCATATTGCTCCTGCAATCGGAAATCTTGTGATGGGGTTTATCATGGCATTGAAAAGCAACGAGGGCTGCATGTTGGGTGAAGGTTCCACAAAGTTGAACTGCTTGTTGGTGACCGCTGGCTTGTAGTGCCAGTTTCCAGCCAATGTGTATCTTTTTCCGTTCACATCCAGATAGAGATCTTCCGCTTTTCCGTACAATCCGCCGCCACCCGAAAAGTCAGATATTCTCACCGTGATCCGGTTTTTGCCAGCCACCAGCACGTTTTCAGGAATGTTATATTGGCGGTTCAAGGTGTATCCTTCGGTATGTCCCACGGTTTGGCCGTTCACCCAGGTGATGTCGTTGTCGTCGATTGGCCCCAGTTGGATGACGGCCGCTTTTCCGGCA
>MKRS01000814.1 GCA_001897035.1 Bacteroidales bacterium 45-6 | reverse complement strand
CCATCACCGATGTGGCGACCGAGATACCACGTTGCTTTTCGATCTCCATCCAGTCGGATGTGGCCGTTTTCTTGATTTTATTCGATTTGACGGCACCAGCCACGTGGATGGCACCCCCAAACAACAGCAACTTCTCCGTCAAAGTGGTTTTCCCCGCATCTGGGTGGCTGATAATGGCGAAAGTTCGCCTTCTTGCGATTTCCTCTTCTAATTGTGACATTCTAATTTATTATCGTTGCATTTTCGCACGGATTTCCGTTGAGTTATCCCAGAACCGCGCAGTATATGGCAGTTCAACTTGCTTAAAGTTCTTCCAGTACCTTTTCCAAGCTTGCCTTCCAATCGGGAATCTTTATCCCGAACATCTCCTTGATCTTGGTCTTGTCCAGCACGCTGTATTTCGGGCGGACGGCTTTGGTCGGATATTCGGCCGTGGTGACGGGAGACACTTTGCAAGTGGTGATCCCTTTCAGTGCGTGGATTGCCCGCGTGAAATCATACCAGGTGGTTTCTCCCTCGTTGCTGTAATGATAGATCCCAGCTTTGAAATCGCCCGATGCCTCCGTGTAGTTGATGATCTTCAGGATGGCATCCGCCAAATCGGCAGCATTGGTAGGGGTTCCTTTCTGGTCGGCCACCACGTTCAGGCTTTCTTTTTCTTGCCCGAGGCGGATCATGGTTTTCACAAAATTGTTTCCAAACACGGAGTAGAGCCAAGCTGTGCGGATGACTACCGAAACGGGACAAATCTGCCGCAGAAGGGTTTCCGCCTCCTGCTTCGAACGTCCGTACACCGATTGGGGATTCACCGGATCAGTTTCCCGATAAGGGCGTGTGCCTGTTCCATCAAACACATAGTCGGTGGAAACGTGGATCACCTTGGCGTTGTGGCGCGCAGCCGATTCGGCCAAATTTTTCACCGCATCTCGGTTGATAAGGAAACATCTCTCCACATCATCCTCGGCCTTGTCCACAGCCGTGTAGGCGGCACAATTGACGATATAGGCTATGCCATGGCTGGCCATGAAATGATCCACGGCTGTTGGGTTGGTGATATCCAACTCGTTGACATCCGTAAAATGGAAAATCAAATTTGCCGGATGAAATGCTGCCGCGCGTTGCAACTCGCTTCCAAGCTGTCCGTTGGCGCCCGTCACTAACACATGTTTTTGTGCCAATTCCAAATTGAAAACGATGTTCTTGCCCGTTTCCTCTGTACTGTCTTTTCTATTATATACCAATCCCATGTTTGTACAGTTATTATAAAAGTTCGTTAGATGTTTCTTCTTTTTTATACTTTTCGGCCAATAGTCTCAGGAAAGAACTGATCTGCGAAATGGCCGCCTGCGTCTCTCCCGAAACCCCCTTGCCCTGAAGCCTTAACAACAAAAACCCGTACAAGGCCGAGAAACAAGTCTCCAGTTCATACACATTCTTGTCAGGCGACTTGGTGCGGAGTTCCACGATAAACGGCAATGTCTTGTAATAGGCCGCCGAATAAACCATTTCACCCGGATTCTTGAGCAATTCGTTGTGAAGCCTCGTAAGGTCTATAATCACATTCTTGTTGATCTGCAAATGACCCGACTCCACCACTTGCTCGTGGCGCATCATTTCTATCAATCCCTCATACCATTCCCGCATTTCCGCCTTCACCGGCTCAGGCTGGTCAAATTTTTCGATGATATTTGCCTGAATAGCATCCACATCCATCTTGTAAGCACGAATCAAATCCTCCACCTGCCACATATAGAGCAGGTATTCAGCAATGTTTTCACGTTTTTTTTGTCGAGCTACCAACATATCTCGTTGCGGATTTTCTATTTTTGTGTGCAAAAGTACTAAAATAAGACGAATGTATAAATTAATGACTTTAGAAACCGGTTTTTTCTTGGCCGACGGAGGCGCCATGTTTGGTGCAGTGCCAAAAAGAGCCTGGTCAAAAAAATATCCCGCCGACGAGAACAACCTTTGCCGCCTATCCATGCGATGCGTTCTTGCCATTTCCGACACCCGGAAAGTGATAATCGACACCGGGATCAAGCACGAAAACATCAAGAAGTTTTCCTACTACGGATTCCACGACGTGAAGCAAATAGACGAGTGCATTGCCGAATTCGGGCTACAAGTGGAAGACATCACCGACGTGGTGCTGACACATTTTCATTTCGATCATTGCGGAGCATCCACCCGCCAGAACGAAAACGGGAAATGGGCGCCTATGTTCCCGAACGCCCAATACTGGGCCAGCCGTACACAGTGGGAGGTGGCGCACAACCCGGGACCATTGGAAACAGATTCGTTTTTCAAGGAAGATTTCGAGCCGATGTATGATGCCGGACAAATCACGCTCATCAACGGCAGTTACGCCATCGACCCTAATTTCCACCTGAAGATTTTTGACGGTCACACTCCGGGGCAAGTGGCCTGCTACATCGATGGCGAAGACGGGAATTACCTCGTTCCCGGCGACGTGGTTCCCACTGCCGTGAATGTGCCTCTACGCTGGGTGTCGGCTTATGACATCAACGCAGAAGCATCAGTTAAATCCAAAATGGAAATGCTTGAAGACGCCGTGAGGGAAGACCGCGAACTGATATTTTTTCACGATGCCTACACCCGGTCTGCCAAAGTGAGCAAATCGGGCGAGATGTACACCGTGAAAAAGACTTGATAGAAGTCAATCGTTCGGCCAGTTTCGGGCATGGCAGAGGTAACCTAATTTGTATAAATCATAAAGCTTGAGACTCGGATTTTTCCCCAACAAATTTTTTCGAATCGAATATCTCGTTATTTGAAAGGCTATGGAAATCAGTGGAGGCAGCCTTAGTTTCTTTAACCGGTGGTAACACCTCATGATCGTGACCGATTTGACAAAAAGCGGATCGCTCTCAAGCATCCGGTCAATTTTATGCAAATTGCGCATTCCGTTTTCTATTTTTGCCAAAAAATCGGCTGCTGACTCCAACCCAATATGATACAACGGATTATTAATATGTTGGATAACGATACCATTTCGATCGAGTTCGATACCGAAAAGAGTATCTTCATTGCAATACCCTTTCAGCCGCTCATCGAACTTCACTGTGTGAAAGATATCCTTATCAATCAAAAAATTGCAGGACATAAAGCTCTTGTTGGGTTGAATCGACCGCTGTTCTGCTGACACCACCTCCTTGGCAACTCCCACCCGCCAATGCAAACAGAACTGTTCATCCGACGGAGCATCCAAATAAGCCCTTCCCCCCGAACATATTATGCCAGCACGGCAAAACGGCAAATAAAGGCTGAGATAGTCATTGCGCACGACTTTCGAATCGCAATCAATAAACAACAAATAGCGATATAGCGACTTATCAGCCAACAGGTTTCGAATACCCGTCCGGCCCAAATTGTCGTTCAATTGAATGTAGTCCACATTTGTCAATTTAGACAAATGTTCGTTCTTTGCTCTGAACTCGCCTCTCGAAGCATCATCCATCAGCAAAATTTGAAATGGAATACCGAATGTTTCTCCTTGCGTATGGAGCTCTCGGACGAGCTCGGTTACATCAAAGTTGTATATGGGAATGCAAATGGAAATCACAGGATAAAAGATAAATAATTAAATACTCGTCACATCCACTAAAACGAAAAAACTGCGATAAAAGTATATCACAGACCACCCCCATATAAAAAAGTTGAGGCCGTCCTCGCTCGGACAGCCTCTTCCCCAATAACTTTATTTACTTACTTAAAACAATATAATTAGTATCGTGCACTCACTGCATTCCAATCGATAATTTTCCAAAGTTCGTTCAGATGGTCGGCTCTCCTATTTTGGTAATCCAAATAATAGGCATGTTCCCACACATCAAATCCTAACAGAGGAGTGTACCCTTTCGTGATAGGGTTTCCTGCGTTGGCTTCTTTGGTGATATATAATTTACCTTCAGCGTCTTTCGACAACCAAACCCAGCCAGAGCCGAATTGAGCAACACCGGCGGCTACAAATTCTTTTTTGAAGTCTTCAAACGAACCGAATTGAGCTTTGATAGCATCACCCAATTTTCCAACTGGCTCGCCACCACCTTTTGGGCTGAATGACAAGAAATAGATGTTGTGGTTCAACGTCTGTCCTGCATTGTTGAAGATTGCTCCATCGCTCTCTTTCACGATAGTTTCCAA
>MKRS01000813.1 GCA_001897035.1 Bacteroidales bacterium 45-6 | reverse complement strand
TCCACGGCAACTTCCCGTAACAGTAATTGAAGTATTCATCAATTGGTCCGGTATATATCGCCGTATTGCCGCTGAAATCCACCTCCCGAAAATCGGTATTTAGCCTAAGCTCTATGTTCGGATGAGAGATCATGCTGCTGACCATGGCCGTGTATCCGTTCGCCGGCATGAGTTGGAAGCGGTGTTCCACATAGCGGTTGTCGCGGTTGAGCCTGACGGGAATACGACCGCAGACCGACTTGTCCAATTTCCGGGGGTGCTGGTTCCATTGCTTGAGCGTATAATTCAAGAAAAATGCTTCGTAGAGCTTTTTCCCCACTTGCGACAACACCCATTCTTCCGAATTGTTGGGATTCGGGATGTTTTTCCGTTGTTTCTCCAGCAGCGACTTTGCCGCCTCGGCATCCAAACTACATTGAAAAAACTGCTCCAAGGTGTTCAGATTGATTGGGAAGTCGTATAAATCCCCTTTGAGGCTACTTTTTACGATGTAATCGCCCGGAATCCAAGAGGTAAATGCTGACAAATAGGTGAGCAACTCCTCGTTGTTTGTCCTGAAATAATGCGGCCCATATTTGTGAACCAACACGCCATTATCCGCCTTGTGATCGTAGCAGTTGCCAGCAATGTGGTTCCTTTTTTCAACCAAGACCACTTTCCTATCCAAAACGGAAGCGATCCGTTCGGCCAGGACACATCCCGAAAGACCTGCGCCAATGATAAATATAGGTTTGTTCTTCATCCTAACATCCTAATCTTACAGATAATCATTTCAAAATTCTTCTGCTTGTTCATATTGCGTGGAGATCGTGGTGTCCGTGGCAAAATCATACAGCGTCAACCTCCTGATTTTGTAGTAGCAAAGCCAATAGTTCTTCAGGGAAGTCACATAGTTGATCTCCGCTTCTATCTGACGGCTTTGCGCCTGATTGATGGCATCCACATTGGTTTTCCCGATCAGAAAAAGTTGCCTCGTCTTTTCATAGGCTTGTTGGGCGATTTGCTTAGCTTCTTCTTCTGACCCGATACGAGATTGCCGATCGTTAAATTCTTCAACAGCCAATAGGACTTCCTGCTCTAAAGATTGCTCGGTTTCCTTGGCCGATATTTTGGAGACATTCATGTCGCTGCGGGCTGTATTCACTTTGCCTTTGGAAACTCCCCAATCAAGAATGGGTACTGTCAGGCTGACTGAAACCACATCCTGCCGCAACAGCCTTTTATAAGTGTCCGGTAAGCTGTTTGCTATTTGATTGAACCCAATGCTTGCGGACATGGAGGCGGAAAAACGGTTCTCCTTTTGTGCTTTTTCGTAAGCTTTCTGGGCGGTCAAGACATTCTCTTTCTGCACAAGATAGGTTGGGTTGTTTTCTTTTGCCTTTTTTAGGGCCTGGTCAACAGGGATGAAGATGGTCAAGGGTTTCGACGGCAATTCCAATTCAAATCTGGATCCTTTGTCTATGTGCAGATATGCAGTCAATTTGAAAGTGCTTGACTTATGGCTAATTTCGGCATCCCTTAATTCATTTTGCGAGTTAATCAGGTTTAATTTCAGGGTCAGGAGGTCGGGCTGCGAAATAGAACCCACCTTATACCGTTCCTGACCTATCCGGTAGAGCGTGTCGTTGTTGGCCAAGTTTTGTTTCGAAAGGTGATGGATTGCCTGGTTCAAAGCCAGGTCGAAAAAATATTGGGCAGTTTGCTCTGAAATGGTCTCCAGGTTATACGTTAGTTCTTTTTTTACCCTCTCGTAACGAAGAGGTTCTATCCGCTTGTCCCACTTGAAGCTATTGAATCCAAATAGCGACTGGGAATAGCCCAAGCGGAATGGGACTGATGAATACTGCTTGTACTGGCTCACCCCGTAGTTTTGAATGTAGCTCAAATAGGAATCAACAAAGAATGTACCACCCGTCAGATCCACATTCTGGCTCAAAGTGATGCTTGCGGAGGAATTCAAGTTCTGTTGCGATTTATATACATCCACGTTGTTTTGCGAATCGTAACGCTTGACGATGTTCCTGCAGTAGCCGAAGGGCGATGCGCCCAATGTGACCGAAGGCAAACGCCCAGCCTTGAAAGTCCTGTATTGCCAGTAACCGGATAAATATAAGTTTTTGGCCTTGAAAGCGGTCAAAGAACTGTCGGTCGCTATTTTTATAGCCTTGTCTAATGACAAAACAGCCTGCGTTTGGCTGTTTGCTGAAAGGGAAAACAGGAAAAAGGGACAAAGCAGGGCGACAGTTAGAAGATTACGTTTCATGCAATTATCGTTATTAATTGGTTGCTGAATAAGACGGGCCTTAGTGTATGGATCTGTATTTGAAGGAATGAATCATTCTGTCACTCGATATTATTTTTGAATATCCTCTTCATCGGCAGGAAAAACTGATCGATCAGCCGCAGGTCGTTTGTGATGATTTCAGCATTTGCCGCCATTTCGTGAGCCAAAGGCAGCTTTTTATGATAGGTAGTGAGGAGCCCGTTTGGGAACTTCACTTCCACCACATATTTCCCGTCAGTTGGGAGCAGGGAAATACGGCTGACAACACCCCTCACCATTCCGAATTCGTTGTCTGGAAAATTTGCAAAATGAACGTTGACAGACTGGCCTACTTTCACTTTGCCGGAACGTGCCGCGGGTAGCTGTGCCTTGGCTATCAGTTGCGAAGGAGTTTTGGGTACGACGGAAAAAACGACCAATCCGGCAGTCACATTCTGGTTGGCACTCCAGTAATTGGTAAATGTGACCCGGCCGTCCAAAGGCGAACTCAGCACATAGGTCATTTTCCAAGACCTTATCTCGTTCTGCAGTTGCGTCAGATTGGTATTAAGTTCCGAGAGTATGGTATTCTTCTTTTCCAGATATTGCTGCTCCAAATCGGTCAGGTTCCCCTCTAATTGCATAATCTGCATTTGTTGGTTGTCCAATTCCGACTGCATGTTTTGCCGGCTCATCTGGCTTTGTAGGAATTGCCCTTTTGCCTTGTCGTTTTCTTCGTCCGAAATCAGGTTTTGCTTTTTCAGGTAATCCTCCCGGTCATAGATTTTCTTTTCCAATTCAACCTGTTGCTGCACGATTTCCGACCGTTTCTGGGCATTCCGATAATGATTCCGGTTGGCTTCTATCAATTGTCTTACCGAGGCCATTTTACGTGGGTAATAATCCAGTTCAATAAACTTGTTGTAATTTTCCAGATTAATCAGAAAACTCGAAAATGACGACTGAATGGTGCCTAATCTTAGGTTTTCCCGCTTGAGGTAGTATGTTTTCAACTTGTTAATGCTTTCTCCTACAGAATTGATTTCCTTGTCTAAAGAAAGCACATCTTCGTACGAAGCCGGATTTTCAATCACAGCCAGGCAATCTCCGGTTTTGACCATTTGCTGGTCGCCAACACGCAGCTCGGCAATTTTCCCACTGGTCTTGGCCACGATGCCCGCCGGAGGGGTACTTGTGGTCAACACCAATTCCGCAGAAATCATGTCGGGATATTTGAAAAGATAGCTTCCTGTAATTAAAACCGCCACAATTAGCGCCAAAACGGTGATTCCCCAGCGTAGAATCCAGGGTGGGACACTACCGAGTACCTCTTGAAAATCTTCACTGCGAATCTCTATTTTATCTTCTTCGCTCATATACCCAGTTCCAGTTGATTCTTCACTAAAGTGTAATAAGCACCCTGCTTTTCTACTAATTCTTTATGTGTACCCTGCTCGATAATCTTCCCTTTGTCTAACACGACAATATTGTCCGCATTTTGCACCGTACTGAGCCGATGGGCTACCACGACCACTGTTTTCCCTTTATAGAATTCGGTCAGGTTATCCATGATAATGCGTTCGTTATTCGCATCCAGCGCATTTGTCGCTTCGTCGAAAAATAAGAAATCTGGATTTTTATATACGGAACGGGCTATCAATAGCCGTTGGCGTTGCCCCTGGCTTATACCGTTGCCTTCCATTCCTATTCTTGTATTGTATTTGAGGGGCAGGCTTTCGATAAATTCACGGATGTTGGCCGTGTCCACTGCATGCCGTAGGCGAGCCTTGTCTATGATGTCTTCCCCTACAGCAATATTCGCCGCTATTGTATCCGAAAAGATAAATCCGTCCTGCATCACCGCTCCGCTTTTTTGTCGCCACAAGTGGGGATTGATGTCTTCGATTGGTTG
>MKRS01000812.1 GCA_001897035.1 Bacteroidales bacterium 45-6 | reverse complement strand
GCATCATCCGACCACGCCATCACGTTGAAATGCGCCCGCACAGAGGTAAGACCAAACGAGTGGGCTTCATTCAAATATTTGTCGATCCACTCCTTATTAATTTGGTTTCCACGTGAATAGCGGGACAGGGATTGCATATTGCGGGCTGACTTCTCGAATTTCCGCAAGTTTTCCGCCGAATCGTCCAAAAAGATGTACTGGTTATATACATGGTCACAGGATAACAGTAACCCGACGGGTGCGGCGAAACTCAACCGGCAATCGCTTCTATCCGTCGAAAGCCTTTCGTAACGCATATCCGTCCCGACCGTTCCGGGCAAGTCCTCCACGTCCGACACCGTATGCAGGCAAATATGCTTATCGCCCACCCGCAGGCCGTCGGCTCCGAGTTCCATATCTTCCAGGCAGGTCGTGTCGTCAAGCGACAGGGCAAAATATTTTTCGATAAGCCCTGCCGTTTCAGGCGTTCCCGTGATCTCATCCGAGGTAAGGCGCATGAGGTGGACAAACCCGCTGTCGTTTACGATGCGCTCGAATTGCCCGACCGATTCCAGAAACTTTACCGCCGTGTCCTTATTCACTTCCTTCGGGATGATATTCCCCCGGCAAAGGCTGGAAAAGTTGCTTTGCATACGCATCCGCTCCCTTGTCGTCTTGGTCAGGTAGAGGAAACATGTGTGGTTCAGGTAAGGCCTTTCGTTAAAATGCCTTTCAAACGACCGGGACAGGAAACTCATGTCTTCCCCGTCCGTTTCCGGCTTGTAATTCTCTTTTGTAAACCAATCCTGTTTCTGGATCACCGTGTAATCGGGCAACACCTTGATGGCCTTGCTCCATGCGGAGTGTATCGCTTCATATTCCGGTGATGTTACCGTAAAGAGTTCCGGCAAGTCTACCCGGAAAGCTACCGTGATATCCGCATCCTTACTGATGATGCAGCCGTGTTCGACCGAAAGCAACGGAAACTTGCTTTCAATCGTAGCCGCTTTTAACGTATTACGCATACACGCCCTCCTTTCTCTTTTGGCGCGGGAAGAAGCGGCGGGAGTTTTTGCGGTTTATCAGATAGCGTGGATGCTGCCGCTTGGCCAGCAACTTCATTAAACCGTGCTCCCCGTATTTCGCATTGAGGTTGAAAGTGAGCCATACCAGACAGGAGGCGGCAATAACGCCGAAACCGATGCAGAACCACTGGTCAACGCCTGCCATGTAGAGGATGACGAAGACGATGAACACGGCCAGCAGGCCACCCGTGAAGATGAACAGGTATTGACTTTTCAGCCCCTTGAACTCGACACTTTTTCCAATGCCTTTATTGATGTTATATTCCATTTCCTTTTTTATTATTTGTGGATAATAAAGGGGTCTGTGACCCTTAAAGGAAAAAGGAGCGTAGGATCGTTGCGGCAACAATCAGGAAGATACACGCACCGAACCAGCTTGCAGCGGTTTTTGACGTGTCGGGGTCGCCCGAAGAGAACTTGTTATAAACTTTGATACCGCCGATCAAACCGACGACCGCGCCGATGGCGTATATCAATTTGGTTCCGGGATCGAAATACGAAGTTACCATGTTGGTAGCTTCGGTGATACCCCCGATACCGTTACCTTGCGCGAAGGCGCTTGCGGCAGCCACGATGAAGGCCGCCGACAGAAGAATCTTTTTCTTTGTCATTGCTGATTTTTTTAGATGGCGGAGCGGGGGTGGGATTAGTCCCCCGCATACCGCCGGAAATGAATAATTGCTTTTTTCTCTGATTTTTTTAGTGATGGTAGGCGCATAGCTAACCGTAATCTCGCTCTTTCATACCTCTTTTTTTAATTGTTATTTACTTCAGGCAAATGCCCTCGGATCAAAATCTTTGGGCGCTTTCACGCCTGGTTGTTCTTCTATCATTTTCCCGGCTTCCCGCTTACGGCGGTAGAAATCGGAGAAGTAATTATCCATCAGTTTGCCTGCGGTGACTTTCTTTTTCGCTTCGCCCGACACGACCTGCTCAAACATATCGGTCTGACGGACTTCTACCAGCACCCGTCCGGCATCCTCCCTTTCCTGTTCCGTGGCAGCTTCGGGGTTATCTACCGTTTTCAGCATACCCGACAAATCGTCGAAGTATAACCCGCTCGCCACATTTACCCCGGACAATCCCCCCGCTTCCCCGCTTTCTTCGGTATCTACATACTCCTCGTCGTCATCGGATTCTTCCCCCTCTGGCTCGTCATTGATGATTAAATCAATCTCACCGGAATCATCCGTTTGTTGACCGGAAGAAAAGACCTTGTCCAGCTCGGAGGGAGGGATTACTGCCGGAGTATTTTGGGATTCCCCACCTGCATTTTCTTCGGCAAATGTAGGGGTATTTTCCTCACGTTTTTCGCTTTTAATCAGCGTGGTAGCTTGTGGCAGCGAGTGGCGCAGGTTGAAGCCGCTTTTTCCGACAACGTCCTCTTTCGGGGACGGTTTAAACGGGTTGAAGGCAGATTTTTTGGCCGCATTTCTTTTCCGTTTTACCGACTGCTCCCACACGAGGTAACAGACGATGAAAAGTAGGTACAGCACGATGGCTATAATAAATATCCATATCATGGCCTAAAAAATATCTGTCTTATACTTTTCTTTGTATAAGGTGCTAATTTCGTCTTTATGGGTGGCGAAATGATCCGCCAGTACATTGTCGAGGTATTCAAACAGGGTTGCATCTTCCCCGCCGATCACATGAACAATCTGCATGATACGTTCATGAAATTCTTTGCGGATATACACACCTTTTCCACTACGGGTGGAAATTTCTGCCTTTTTGAAAAATACGTTTTCGTATTTTGTTTTTACTGCCGGAGCAACTTGTGGGGTTGGTACCTCTTGTGGAGCTTTACCGCGTCCGAATAGGATTATCTTTTTCATTTTCTTTGTTTTTATTGGTTGATTAGAAACTTTTGTCAATGCTGTTCTCATACAATTCATTCAATTCACCCTGATAGGTTGCAAAATGGTGTTCCAGCACATTATCGAGGAAACTGAACAGGGAAACCTCGTTTTTACCTATTATTTGCACGACTTTCAGGATGCGGTCGTGGTGTTCCTTCCGGATATATACCACTTTGTTTGCACGGGACTTGCTAACGACTTCCCTGATAAAAAGTGACTTATAATCCTGTCCTCTACATTCTTTTGCCTGAGCGGTTTTGCCGCTTCCAAACAATACTATCTTTTTCATCTTCTTTGTTTTTTATGGGTTTATAAAAATTGGTCGAGTTGTTGGCGGAACATATCAGCGATCACTTCCTTGTGGCTCTCCAAGTGTTCGCTTAGTACGTTATCAATGTATCCGCCGACGCTGATTTCCTTGCCTGCCAACGCCAGCACATGAACCAGGCGGGCGATGGAGGTATGTATTTCCTGACTGATATAGACCGATTGACGAGTTTTGAGTTCCTTGCGTTTGAGAAATACGTCATCGTAGGTTTCTGCTTGTCCCCGCTTGCGTTTACGGGGCGCCGCAACGGGGACTTCCTGTACGGATTCCGCGGCCGTCAGTTCCACGGAGGGTTCTGTTGCCGGAGAGGAAATCGCCTCAACAGGCACAGGTTCAGGCCGTACTGTTTTTTCCGGCACATCCGTTTGCGGTATGGAATCAGACTTTTGTTCCCGGTTACTGCTTTTGGCTTGGGCGATAACAAAATCGGGATTAATGCCTGATGTATCTATCCGCTTACTCATGACCGGTGATGTTTAAGACCTTCAACAGTTCGTCAGCCAGCGTATCAAGATTACTCCCTTTCAACAGGGATTTATCCGGCGGGAACAATGTGGAGAGGAACAGCGACTTGTGTTCGATGTTTTGCTCCCGGCGGAAACGCACGGCATTCGGTAAGAATGTCCGCAGCAGGGGAAAATCCAGTTCTTTGATAACCGCCTCATAAACCTCGTACAACTCGGTTTTCTCTCGTCCATCCACCAGGTTCCATAACAGGTACATAGCTTTGATATTGGATTTTCCGGTAGCAATGATATTATCCCTTACGGAAATCATATAATCCAGCGTACTTTCCATCACCACACGCGAAGCGGCAATCGGCGCAATGAGAAAATCCATGTGCGCCAGCGTGAGAATCAAATCTCTGTTATTCATAGTGCCGGGCAGGTCAAAGAAAATAATGTCAAAATCCATATCGTAATC
>MKRS01000811.1 GCA_001897035.1 Bacteroidales bacterium 45-6 | reverse complement strand
CTCATCTTCGTTTTCGTCCGCTTCGTATTCGAGCGAGTAATCTATGTCCATCGGCTCGTTATCTTCATCAGGCGGAGTGTCGGAAAACGCTTCGTCCAGTTCCTCCTGCGGCACTTCCGGCGACGATTTTACCTCGTTAGGCGGAACAAATGTATCGGGAATTTCTTGCTGATTTTCCATTTTTGATGAGCTGGCAGCAAGTGGCTCCGATTTGGCAGTAAGTGGCTTCGCTGCATTTAAATCGAATTGGCTTTTGCCGACAATATCCGACTTCAACCGCCCCGTTTCTTGGATTGTCGAGCCTTCGCCGATTATGTTCTTTCTTCGCCTTTTGCCTATTTTCAGTCGCAGAAGATAGATTGCAACGAAAAGGGCATACAGCACAACTACGGTTATGAATATCTTTTCCATTATTCTTTGTATAACCTGTTTACCTCATCTTTGTATTCTTCCAAATGGTGTTTCGCCATGTTTTCAAGGAAACCTGATACACTCATTTTCCGGTCGCCTAAACGACGGGCTATTTTATCAAGGCTGTCCCTTGTTTCCCTGCTTATGAATACAGGCTTTCTGTCTTCCAATTTCGGAGCGGTAAGAAATGTCTTACGGTAATCCAATGTTTGTTCTTTCTTTTCCATTTTTTCTTCGGATATTATTGTTATTTCTACTTCTTGTTCATCTTGAACAGCTTTCTCACTCTCATTTTGCTTCACTTGTTTTCTGTACTTTATTGCTTTGGGTATCATTACCGCAGCAAGCATCACGAGGCAACACACGATAAGACCTATCGTTATCGTGGTATCGTTGTAAATAATCGGATTGGGTATCATACATTTGTTTTTTAGGGCGTTAAATAATCATCGTCTTCTTTGTCTTTATTATAAATCTCTTTTATTTCGTCCTGATAGGTGTCGAAATGGTGCGACAGAATATTGTCGATATAGCTGAATATGGAAACATCCTTTTTATCCAGTGCTTTCACAACCTTTGCTATCCGTTTGTGGTATTTTTCACGGATACTGACCAGTTTCCCATTTCGTGTGGGTATATCTGCAACTGTAAGAAACAGGCTTTCGTAATCGGGCGATTTGGCTCGCTTACGCTTTGGTTCTTCACGGGAAGTTTCTTCCTGAACAATCGCAACAGGTTGTACCGTTGCTTCGGGTTCTGCTTCCTGTTCCTGATTTTTCTCATGTTCAGGAACTAATGCTCTGGGAATGGAACTCG
Organism: Bacteroidales bacterium 45-6; assembly: GCA_001897035.1. Lineage (GTDB taxonomy): Bacteria > Bacteroidota > Bacteroidia > Bacteroidales > Dysgonomonadaceae > UBA1309. Next base: position 2,953 of record MKRS01000811.1, on the reverse strand, counting down.
GATTGTTCAGCCTGTCTTTGTTCTTGAATGAAGCAATGACGAAATTTGCGTCAATATCACTCAAGTTCACTTCTTCTTTCTTCTTTGCCATAGCCTGATTATTTTAGAGTGTCCAACATTTCATCAATCAGAATATCAAGGTTACTGCCTTTTACCAGTACCTTGTCCGCAGGGAACAGCGTTGAACGGAACAATGCTTTATGGCTGACCGATTGCTCTTTGCGGAATCGTTTACTGTCGGGCAGGAATGTTTTGAAAAGCGGAAAACCCAGTTTGTCAATCACATCTTCATACACTTCATATAATTCCGTCTTTTCCCGCCCATCAACAAGATTCCAAAGCAGGTACAATCCTTTGATTTTGGCTTTGCCCGGCGTAATCAGGGCATCGTTAATCGTTACCACATATTGCAGGGTACTTTCCAACACTAATTGGTCGGCGCTGATCGGAGCTATGATATAGTCCATAAACGATAAGGTTTTGACTACTTCCGGATTATTGATTGTTCCCGGCAGGTCGAAGAACACGAAATCAGGATTCATTTCTTCAATCACTGCTTTGGCATCTTCCATTGCGTTTTCGGGACTACTCTCTACAATGACGTATGCTTTTTTGCCGAGCGAGGAAAATTGCTCGTAAGCCATGAGCTTGTAATGGTCGTCTTCCATTGTCATTTGCAAATCCCGTTTTCGCATATCCGCAATCGAGTGTTGCGGAAAGTCGCAGTCAATCACGGCTACGTTGTAACCTTTCACATAGTGCAGGTAGGAAGCTACCAACACCGTAAGAGTTGTTTTTCCGGCTCCGCCCTTTTGGGTTGAGAAAGCCACATTCAAAATTTTCTTTTTCATTGTCTTTACATTTTAATTGTTGAACTTATTTTTTTATTAATCGCTTGACCTGTCGGTCTGTTAATCAAACGCTTGCTTTGTCGGACAATAGATTGAAGCATTGCTTACTTGATTGGTTTGCTGCTAAATCAATTAATTGCTTTATCAGTTTATCAATTTATTAATTCGTTAATCGACAGCCCATTTAATTCATTACGAAATCAGTCTATTGAAAAATCACTCAATCTGTTTATAAATCATTCGATTTTCCGATTATTCAAATCATTAATTCTATAATCGCTTCATCGTTTAATTACGCTGTCTAGTAATAAATCGAGGGCAAATAAACGCCTAAAATTTCTCCTGCACACTACTTTTTCACGAGGTGGCAGCAAGTGGCGTCGATTTGGCAGCAAGTGGCTTCGCTCACTGGAATACAGCACGTTACTTTAGCCTGTAACTTTGCAGCATGAAACGTCGGGAGGTAATCGACCGCCATTTTAGCTCGCCCGGCTCGCATTCATATCTGCCCCTGTTCAGGGCAGATTTTATTTGCGACATGGCAAATAGCAAGCTGTATTTTTTGCTGCACGGAAACCGTTTTGCTGCAAAAAATGCTTGCCCCACAAGGGGGACGCACACCCTCCGAAGTCGGGTTGCTGATAGAATCATTTCGGGCAATGATTGACTGGCGGCAGATGCCGGAACGACGGATTGTACCACTAAAAAAATCCGACGTATGAATGAAAATGCAAATAACTCCCCGAAACGGGGAAAAGGAGGGCGACCTCCGAAGAATGATGCCGCTAATTACCGTTACTCGGTAAACTTCACGGCTGTTGAACACGCCCGGTTCCTCACTATGTTTGAGCAATCAGGGCTACAATCTATGGCACGTTTTATCGCTGCCCGTGTCTTCGGGGACGAGTTTCGTGTGGTGAAAATCGACCGTTCCGCTATGGAATACGTTACCAAACTCACTCTTTTTTATGCACAATTCCGTGCGGTTGGAGTGAATTACAACCAAGTTGTAAAGGAATTGCACAGCAATTTTTCGGAGAAAAAAGCACTCGCTTTGCTCTATAAACTGGAAAAAGCAACAATAGAACTGGTTGAAATCGGGCGGAAAATTCTGGAATTATCGGAAGAATTTAAAGCGCAATGGTTGCAAAAATAAACATTGGAAGCAACCTGTACGGTGCATTGGCATACAATCAGGAGAAGGTGGACGAGGGTTTGGGAAAGATACTCGGAAGCAATCTTGTGTTTGAACCTGCCGACGGTCAGTTCAATGTTTCGGAAAGTATGAATGATTTTATGCAGTTTGTTCCGGCTCACTTCCGTACCGAAAAGCCTGTTTTTCATGTATCGCTGAATCCACACCCTGACGACCGTTTATCGGACGACCAACTGGCGGACATTGGGCGTGAATACATGGAAAAACTGGGCTACGGCAATCAGCCTTATCTTATTTTCAAACATGAAGATATTGGGCGGGAACACCTGCATATCGTATCGCTCCGGGTGGATAGTGAGGGAAAGAAAATCGACAGCTTCAAGGAACATGAGCGGAGTAAAGCCATTACTGAAGATTTGGAACGCAAGTACAATCTGCACCCTGCGGAGGGACAGAAACGTTCCGAGGGGTGGGAACTTACGCCCGTCGATATTTCCAAAGGCGATTTGAAAAAGCAGATAGCTTCGGTTATCAAACCGTTGGCAAGTATGTACCATTTCCAAAGCATGGGCGAATACAAAGCGGTGCTATCTCTCTATAATATAAATGTAGAGGAACTGAAAGGCGAAGCGAAAGGAAAACCGTATCGGGGATTGCTGTATTCGGCTATGGACAGCGAGGGTAACAAGGTCGGAAATCCGCTAAAGTCTTCCATATTCGGAAAATCGGTCGGATATGACGGGCTTGAAAAACGCATGGAGAAATCTACCGAACGTATCAAATCCAAAAACCTGAAAGCTCACACGCTGAAAGCAGTATCGGAAGCCAAACAAGGCAGCCAAAGTGAGAGCGAGTTCCGAGCGAAGCTAAGACAACAGGGTATTGATGTGCTGTTCAGACGTAACGATGAAGGGCGTATCTACGGAGCAACTTTTATCGACCACAC
>MKRS01000810.1 GCA_001897035.1 Bacteroidales bacterium 45-6 | reverse complement strand
TTACGCTTATCAATTACCTCAACGAAGGGATGACCACAGGCAATCACAAAGCCTCCCTGAAAGAGCGTTTTCGGATCATGGCGAAGCATTATGGAACTCTCCCAACGGTGATTCAACACGGACGGTTTTTTGTCAATGATCTGAAGAAAAAGTTTTTGAAAAAAGGGAGCAAATGATTGTCCGGTCCTCCGGTCGGCTTCAATCTATCTCTTCGTCCTTCACTTTGGGCTTTTCCTTGCGGGGCGGAAAAGTGTAGGAGAATCCTATTCCGACGCGGAGCCCCATCCAGGAGATTTTTGTGTGGTAGCCATTGTCTAACTTTCCTCCAAACTCGAGATCGTAACCGGCGAGCGCATGGAAGCCGAATCGGCCGTAGCTTGTCCTGACACCCATTTGAGGCAGTAGTGAAAACACGGTGGAACTATAATCCGGATTGTTGCTTTCAGTCACTGTCTTGCTGGGATATTCGCTGTAAACGCTGTGTTTGAGGCTCGAAACGATCACCCCCGGAGACAACTCCCAAAAGAGGATCAACTTTTGCTTTCCCTTGAACAGCAGATCCTTGTAGTCGTAACGGTAGCGGGTGCCGATGCGCACTCCCGACAGGGTTAACTTATTCGTATATGTTCCCGAATAATCGGAATAGGCAATCTTCCCTCCGGTGGACATTCGCGTGATCTGGAATCCGAACTCTTCCCGGTTATAGACATAGTTCAACCCAAAAGTGTGGGTGAAATAGTTTGGAAAATCGGCTACGATCTTGGCATTTGGAAGCACGGGGAGGATTGCCTGTAGCTTGGTGTCGAGGAGTTTCTGGAGATCTCCCTTCTGCGTGTAGATGCCGTAACCGGGGGTGTATTCCACCGACAACTGCGCCGAAGCGAACAACGGCATTAGCAAGAGAAGGGCAAGTGCGGGTATATTTCTCATGATTGTCATTGCGCTTTAACGAATTTCACATACAACATCGTGCTGTCCTTGAAATTAACACCTTCCACCCCCTTGATGTCGGCCAAGCTGCCTGTTTGGGAAGAAACATGCAACGAGAGTTTCATCCGGTAAGTGTTCCCGGCCGTAAACAGCGAGTCTATTCGGATATATTTGTTGCGGACTTTCAATGTTAGGGTGTCTAACTTCCACACTTCCGAAACGGTTTTTCCACCGGAAACAAGTAGTTGGTAAGGAATCGAGTCTTTTTTCGAAAGCGTGATAGTGTCTTTCAGTGCATGTCCGGGAAAGCTTAGGGAGGCCGTTATCGGATCTTTAATAGGCGTTACGTCATAATATACCGTGGCATTGCTGTCGTATTGGCACGAAAAGAATGCCAGTACGCCCACAGTGAGGAGGCTGCATACGGTTTTGTGAAACGTTTTGGTCATCTGTGATTTATTTTAGAAATGCAAAGTAAGGGAAAAATAGCAAACCCGCTTTCAATTTAGCGTCAAAATGCGGTTTGGGAATCAAAATCCCCGTTGGCGCATGGCCTCAAAGGTGAGCACGGCTGTGGAGACGGACACATTCAACGAATCGATCTTCCCTCTCATCGGGATTTTCACGTGGGCATCTGCTCCCTTGAGCCAAAAGTCGGACAAGCCGTCCGCCTCGGTCCCCATCACAATGGCGGATGGAACAGAAAAGTTCGTGTCCTGGTAGAAATCGGCAGAGTTGAGTTCTGCAGCAAAAGTCCTGATCCCTTTTTTTTTGAGCCATTCCAATGCTTCCTGCGAACTGCAAACGGCTGTCGGGACGGAGAAAATGCAGCCCACGCTCGACCGGATCACGTTCGGGTTATATACATCCGTGAGCGGGTCGCAGATAATGATGGCATCGGCTTGCGCAGCATCGGCTGTACGCAGGATGGCCCCCAGGTTGCCTGGCTTTTCCACGGCTTCGAGCACAATGACAAAGGGATTTGCTGAGAGCTTCAAATCTTCCAATCCATGACCTTGTTGTTTCACCAAGGCGATGATGCCGTCAGAACCTTCACGGTAAGCCATTTTCTGAAACACCTGCACCGAAACTTCCGTGGCTTTTGCCGGATCAATCGATTCCAATACATCGGGATATTCCGACTTTTGGAAAATATCGAAGCAGACAAACACCGAGTCTATTGCATAACCCGATGCCAAGGCGATGCCCAATTCACGTGCACCCTCCACTACGAAAAGCTTTTGGGCCTTCCGTTCCCGGCTTTTTTCGGCCAATTTCACCACGTTTTTTATCCGTTCGTTGTTTATACTCAGAATTTTTTCCATCTCTTATTCCAAAAATTAGGTCGTTCAAAGTTAGCCCAAAAGTCCGATACATCCAATCCCCAGGTATTCTTCATTTTTATTCTCTGTCATGGCAGGTCGAAGCTTTTTATATCGCCATATTCCACGCTGTAATCGGAAAAGGACAAATCGATGTCGATCAAGCCAAGTGCAACAGCCGTGGCTCGGATCACTCCGGCATGGGTGAACGCCAGCACTTGGTCGTGCGTTGTTGCTTTCAATCCCCCCAGAAAATTTTTGACCCGTTCCACTTGCTCGGCAAAAGATTCACCATTGGTGGTCGGGGTGTTTATCCAGTCGAGGTACCACCTGTCGAGATTAGGGTCGTTGATCTCGTTCCACGGGATTCCTTCCCAATCGCCAAAATTTAGTTCCATCAACCGCTTGTCGTTGATCGCTTGCGGATATCCGCAATAGGCTGCGAGCTTCGAGCACCGCTGCAAGGGGCTTGAAAAAACAGCATCAAAGGCAGTGCCTTCAAGTTGGAGGCGCACTTTTTCGGCTTCTTGCGGGAAGCTGTGCGCAACATCCACATCTGTTTGCCCATAACAAACATTGGGTTTACAATCGACGGAAGTATGGCGGACGAGAGTTAGTTTCATTTCTTGAGATTGCTGGTTGATCGTGGCAAAGCTATCGGCATCCCATCGGTGTATTCCCCGGGGTGGCACGAGCATGTAAATGTACGAAAAATGGAGCTGAATCAGAAGCGACCTCTGGAAAGAAAACGCCGATTGCCCTTTTTCCTCTACAGAATTTGCCTGCGAGTGAGGATGAATGGGATAAATACCTATCTTTGACCTGAATACCTGTTAACTATTTTTTTAACCCCATGAAGAAATACCTGTTGCTTCTCCTCTCCGCCTTTTCCCGTCTCGGAACACTCGATGCTTCCGAACCGGCCATGAATGTTCTGGTCTTTACCAAAACAGTCGGCTTCTATCACGAGGCCAAACCCAATGCTGTGAAAGCATTCTACGAAATAGCCCACGAAGAGCATTGGCAGATCACCGTTACCGAAGATCCGACTTTGTTTTCCGAAAAAGAATTGGGCAAATACAAGGTGGTGGTGTTTTTGCTGACAACCGGGAACGACCTCTTGGACGACAGCCAGAAACTTGCATTCCAGCACTATGTGGAAAACGGCGGCGGCTTTGTAGGCGTTCATACGGCCACTGATACGGAATACAAATGGCCTTGGTATGAAAAGCTGGTCGGGGCGCACTTTCTGGGGCATCCTCCTGTGCATTCCGGCACCTTGGTGGTGGAAGACCGCAACCACCCGGCCACCCAATGCTTTGATGCCGACTCAGTGAAATGGACGGACGAGTTCTATAGCTTCGACCGCAATCCCCGAAAAGACAGTCAGGTGAAGGTGTTGGTGTCGATCGATGAGAAATCGTATAACATCGACGAAAACATTTGGTTCAAAAACGTCAACATCGTGATGGGCGACCATCCCTTGGTGTGGTGCCGGAGCATCGGCAGCGGGCGCAGCTTCCATACGGCGTTGGGGCATACGCTGGAAATATACGACAACAAGACTTTCCGCAAGCATTTGGCAGGTGCCGTCCTGTGGGCTGCAGGCAAGGAGAAGTGACGGGGGAGAGGAAATTTCATGAAGCAACCGGCTGGAAAGAAAAAAAGCTACAAAGAAGCAATTCCTTGTAGCTTTTTCCTTTAGACCGGCAATCACAAATGACTTCGGATTGCTTGGGCTATCTCTTCAAACTCTTCTTTTTCAAGCTTTAATTTTGGATTCGAAAGCAGCAGATCGCCTTCCTTGTCCATCGGGATCAGGTGGATGTGCGCATGCGGAACCTCCATGCCCAAGACCATTACTCCCACGCGCTGGCAAGGAATCGCCTTCTGTATCGCCACAGCGACTTTTTTGGCAAAGACAGCCATCCCCGAGA
>MKRS01000809.1 GCA_001897035.1 Bacteroidales bacterium 45-6 | reverse complement strand
CGTCGTCCGAGAGGTTCTTACAGGGATAGCGCCATGTTTGCTCTTTTCCTTCGATCAAGGAATCGGCACAGTCGGGTCCCCATGAGCCTGAAGGATACCCATAGAGCGGGGCGTCGGGGTTGTTTTTCCAGAAATCGAGAATCGGTTGCACAAATCCCCAAGTCGATTCCAAAGCGTCGGCGCGGGTGTATAGGGAAGCGTCGCCCACCATGCAGTCGAGAATCAGTCTCTCGTAAGCATCCGGTATATAGCTGTTTGCTAAATCGGAATAATGGAAATCCATATTCACGTTTTTCACATTGAAGCCTGTTCCGGGAATTTTCATTCCGGTTTTCAGCAATATGCCTTCGTCGGGCTGTATGCGGAGAATCAGCTGATTTCCATCGTTTCGGAATTCAGGATTATCGATAAACAAGGTCTGGGGTGTAGGCTTGAAGTGGATGACCACTTCCGAAACCCTCGTGGGCAGACGTTTTCCGGTACGGATATAGAACGGCACACCACTCCAGCGCCAACTGTCGATGAAGAGCTTCATGGCTACGTAAGTCTCTGTGCGCGAGTCGGGGGTGACATCGGCTTCGGTACGGTAGCCTTTTTTGTATTTGCCTTTCACATTGGCTTCGGTGTATTGCCCGCGGATCACGTTGGTGATGAGCTCGCTGTCGGTGTAGTGGCGTATGGCCTGGAACACCTTCAGCTTCTCATTGCGTATGGCCGAGGCATCGATCGACATGGGCGGCTCCATGGCTACGACGGCAAGCAGTTGCAACAAATGGTTTTGAACCATGTCGCGGAACGCTCCCGAGTTGTCGTAGTATTTTCCCCGGTTTTCGACCCCGATGCTTTCAGCCGCGGTGATTTCGATGTGCTGTATGTAATTCCGGTTCCAGAGGGGTTCGTAGATGCCGTTTGCAAAGCGGGTCACCAGGATGTTCTGCACCGTTTCTTTCCCGAGGTAATGGTCGATGCGGTATATCTGGTCCTCGTCGTAGTTTTCATACAGTTTTTTATTCAGGTCGATGGCCGATTTCAAATCGGTGCCGAAGGGTTTCTCGATGATGATGCGGCGTATTTTGTCGCCGTCCTTGTTGAGCCCTTGTTCTGCCAAATAAGTGGGCACCAATGGATAAAGCGAAGGAGGAGTGGATAGGTAGAAGATGTAATTGCCTTTCACCTGACTTTTTTCGTCCAATTCCAGAAGCCGTTGCTTTAATTTTCCATAATCGGAGGAGTCGCTCGTGTTGATCGAGACATAATGGAGCAAGGAACAAAACTTGTTGATGGTTTTCTCGTCCGTTTTCTTCATCGAGGCAAATTCGATGATGCCCCCTTTCATCTTCTCGCGGAAAGCATCGTTGCTCATTTCGCTACGGGCTACGCCCAGTACGGCAAAGTTGTCGGGCAAAGAGTTTTGCACGTACAAGTCAAATACAGCAGGGATTAACTTTCTGTAAGTTAAGTCTCCGGAAGCCCCGAAAATGACAAGGGCCTGATCTTTTATTTTCTTTTCTGCCATAATTTGTGGTGTTTTGTTATCTCTCAATCAAAATTGATATGACCAAACATAAGTAAAAAGGATGATTTGTTGTCGCAAAATGTGTAAGCTGATAGTCAATAGCCATTAGCTTTTAGCCTTTTCTAACTGCTTCAGCTAAAGGCTATGTCTTGCGTTTAAAAATACGACAATGTATTTAGAAATGGTTGCGGATAATAAAATCCCCTTAGGAAATAGCTAAGGGTACACACATTGTTCTGATTTTTCGAGATGGATTCCTTATCCTTTCTTGATCTCGTGTCCGCCAAACTGGTTTCTCATCGCGGCAAGCAACTTCATCGCATAAGATGAATCCTGGCGAGATTCGAAACGGGTGAACAAAGAGGATGTGATGACATGCGCCGGAACATCGAAATCGATGGCTGTCTGCACCGTCCAACGGCCTTCGCCACTATCCGACACATAATCTTTGATGCCGTCCAGTTCCACATTGCCTTCCAGGGCATTGCCTATCAGCTCCAGCAACCAGGAACGCACCACCGAACCTTGCATCCACACGCGGGAAATTTTCTCAAGATCCACGTCGTAAGGCGATTTCTTCATGATTTCGAATCCTTCCGCGTAAGCTTGCATCATCCCGTACTCGATGCCGTTGTGGACCATTTTCACCATGTGTCCTGCACCGCTTTCGCCACAATACAAATATCCGTTTTCAGGAGCGAGGCTTTTGAAGATGGGTTCTGCAAAGTCGGCAGCTTCTTTGTTACCGCCATACATGAGGCAGTATCCGTTCTGTAATCCCCAAACGCCGCCGCTTGTGCCGCAGTCGAGGTAGAAAATTCCCTTTTCCAGCACACGTTTACCACGTTCTACTGTTTCGCGCCAATAGCTGTTGCCACCGTCCACGATGATGTCGCCCGGGTTGAGCAATGCAAGCAGTTCGTCGATGTTGGCTTCCACCGGTTTGCCAGCGGGAACCATCAGCCACACCAATTTGCGGCCTTCGAGCTTGCCCACCAAGTCTTTCAAGTCTGTGGAAGGAGTTGCACCTTTTGCAGCAGCTTCATCTACTTCTTTCGAAGTCAGGTTATACACTACCACTTCGTGTCCGTGGTTGAGAAGGCGTTCCACCATTTTGCCGCCCATTTTGCCTAATCCTACAAATCCTATTTTCATTTTGAGTGTAATATGGATGATTTTATTTTTCTAAGTTGATGAATAGGTTTGATTCTTAAAAAGAATACACCATTAAAACATTTAGTAAATCGAATTGTTGTTTCAGGATACAAAAAAAATAATTTTAGTTATAAGAAACAACTATTAGTTGAGAATCAAATATCAATATTATCTATTTTCGCACCGATTTCTTGTGAATGAATATTTTTGCTTATTTTTGCAAAAAACACCTGCTAAACGGACAACTTCCCTATGAAACAGAATATCAGGTACTATCTTCTAATTTTCATTCTGTTGGGAGCAACTTCCTGCTCTTCTTTGGACGGCGATGCAAAAAAGGCGGCAGACTTGTCCAAGAAGTCAATTGAATATACCAAGGAAATGAAGTTTGACAAAGCCGAAAAGACTTACAAGGAATCCCAGGAGTATTTCAGGAAATACGAGGAGAAGGGGTTGTTGAAAGAGTTCGCAAAGCGCTACAACGAGCACCTGCTTGGCCAATAGCTGCGCAGTGATTTAGTGAATCGGCTGGCTGTGGTTCAGCTTCTGGAACAAGTCCCAAATGACAATTCCCGCGGTGACGGAAACATTGAGAGAGTGCTTCGTCCCAAATTGGGGAATCTCGATGGAGCCGTTGCACAGGTTCACCACCTCTTGGTCCACACCTTTCACCTCGTTTCCGAACACAATGGCGTAACGGGCCCTCGGCTGTACTTCAAAGTCTTGGAGCATCACGCTCATATCCACCTGCTCGATGGCAAACACCCTTACAGCCTGCGATTGCAATTCTCTGACGGCATCGGCCGTGTTTTCAAAATATTTCCAATCGACGGAAAATTCAGCACCCAAAGCCGTTTTGTGTATTTCGGGATGTGGGGGAGTGGCCGTAATACCGCATAGATAGATGCTTTCTATGCGGAAAGCGTCCGAAGTGCGGAACACCGAGCCGATGTTGTTGAGGCTGCGCACCTGATCCAGAACCACCACAAGTGGGATTTTGTCCACCTTTTTGAATTCGTCGGCTGTGATGCGCGGTAGTTCGGTGATTTTTAATTTTCGCATGGCAATTTGCTGTTCTTCAATCAATCTTCATGTGGGGGAATGCACCCTAAAAGAAAATCTCCTCATAATCTACGATTTTGAGGAGATTCCAGTACCCAGACCCGGGATCGAACCGGGATGGAAGTGAATCCACTGGTGTTTGAGACCAGCGCGTCTACCGATTCCGCCATCTGGGCGATTTGCGTGTGCAAAGGTAGCTGTTTTTTTTAATCCTGCAAATCTTTCGGCGGCTTTTTGAAAACATGAAGTTTTTTTTTGCCGCATCAAAAAAATCATTTACTTTGTAAAAGAAAGAGTGCGGCGAACCCGAATTCGTGCCAAACCTGCTTTCCGGGCATTCTGTGATTGAGTGATATTTCGATTTTGTTGAGTTAATATTATATCCTATTTATATGAATAGTAAAAATTATTGCGTGATAATGGGCGGGGGCATTGGTAGCCGCTTCTGGCCATTCAGCAAGGAAAATCGGCCGAAACA
>MKRS01000808.1 GCA_001897035.1 Bacteroidales bacterium 45-6 | reverse complement strand
GTGGAGGTTGCGGAATGCCGGGATTTTTTGCAAAGCATCCAATTGAATCTGGAGTGGGAGAGAGGATGAAAATCCATTCAGGTAATATTCCTGGGTATTTTCTCCTTCGGGTTCCAAAAATAATTGGTGTGATGCCTTGTCAGCAAAAGTTACGATTTTGGTTTCTATGCTCGGGCAATAACGTGGGCCGATGCTTTGGATCTGTCCGTTATAAAGAGGTGATTCGTCCAAGCCATTTCTCAAGGCATCGTGTACCTCCTCGTTTGTATTGCATATCCAGCAGCTCAGTTGTTTTAGTGGGCGCGGGTTGAAGTCAAGGTAGGAGAACTTGTGGAAATCGTTTTCCCCCTTTTGTTCGTCCATTAAGGAGAAGTCAACACTTTTCCCGTCAATACGAACTGGCGTTCCGGTTTTCATGCGGTCTGTCTTGAATCCAGCCTCCGCCAACTGCTGGGTGATGCCGTAGGATGCGGGTTCAGAAATTCGTCCTCCCGTAAGTTGCACCTTGCCTATGTGCAGAATCCCGTTGAGAAAGGTGCCGTTAGTCAGTACTACGGATTTTGCCGTGAAGGTTACTCCCATTGTGGTGTTGACTCCTTCCACCGTTCCATTTTTGAGAAGGAGCGATTTCACAACGTCTTGCCAGATGAATAAATTATCGATTTCATCGAGAGTTTCCCTCCACTTCATGATAAATTGCATCCGGTCGCTTTGTGCGCGAGGACTCCACATCGCAGGTCCTTTTGACCGGTTCAGCATTCTGAATTGAATAGCTGTTAAGTCGGTCACAATTCCCATCTGTCCGCCTAAAGCATCGATTTCACGGACAATTTGTCCTTTTGCAATTCCTCCAACAGCCGGGTTACAGCTCATTTGGGCTATTTTGTTCATATCCATTGTTATCAGGAGGGTCTGCGATCCCATGTTTGCGGCAGCCGCTGCTGCTTCGCAGCCTGCGTGGCCTGCACCGACAACAATTACGTCGTAATTGAATTTCATTTATGTTTGGTGATTTATGTGATATTTATGAAAAGCGGCATTCGCCTATCTGATAATAACGCAATTCAGGTATTAAAGTTTAGATTGTATTAATACTGGGATTGCCCTATTTTGATTTCTGAAGAAAATGGGTCAAAAACCGGAAGGGTTTTCCTTAAGCAAGAAAAAGCAATTGTCTGAATCAAACAATTGCCTTCTCTTTGTCGGGATAAGACGACTCGAACGTCCGACCTCCACGTCCCGAACGTGGCGCGCTACCAACTGTGCTATATCCCGAGCTAAAAGCACTGCAAAATTAATATTAATTTCGCTAAGTCTCAATCAATATCTCATTATTGACTGATAAAAAAATTAAATTTTAGAGCGCGATGTTTTGTGCTTAATGTATTGTTGTTCCATTAATTCCTTTAATATCAGTTGATTGTGTTATTGTGACCTCTTTGACTCCAGCCGTTATGCAATCGAACGCATTTTCCAATTTTGGGATCATTCCATCTTTGACCACAGCTGTTTTCACTAATTCCTCGAATTTTTGGCGGTCTATATCGCGAATAACGCTGTCCTCTTTTGTTATGTCGGCCATCACTCCCTTCATTTCGAAGCAATAGATGAGTTTCACCTCAAAGTAGAGTGCGAGTGCTTTGGCTGCTTCCCCTGCAATTGTGTCGGCATTGGTGTTTAGCATGTTGCCATTGCCGTCGTGAGTGAGGGGAGCTAAGATCGGGACAATTCCTTCTCGGATCAGTAGGGATAGTTTTTTTCCGTCCACTTGTTTGACGTCGCCCACAAAGCCATAGTTGATTTCTTTCACTGGACGAATGTCTGACCGGATGATGTTCATGTCGGCTCCAGTAAGCCCGAGTGCGTTGATTTCTATCTCTTGGAGTTTTGCCACAATTTTTTTGTTGACCAACCCCGCATACACCATCACCGTGATGTCCAGAGTCTCTTTGTCGGTGATCCTTCGTCCATTCACCATCTTTGTCTCGATGCCGAGCTTCTCTGCAAGTTTGGTGGCCGATCGCCCCCCCCCGTGCACTAAAACTTTGTGTCCCTCGATTTGGGCAAAATCATTCAACAGTTGTTGTAGAGATGCGTCTTCCTCAACAATTTTACCTCCTACTTTTATGATTGTTAATTTTTCCATCACCTTGTATTATAGGTTCAAAGATAGTGAAAAACAAAAAGAGGCTTCTTCACAGGAGCCTCTTTTTTAAGGAAAATCAAAAAGTAATGTAAGTAGATGGTAGCATCAGAGATGGATACCATCATGGAAATGCTTCAGTTGAAGCATGTATCATAATAGATATGCGCTATTTAGTATAGATTTTTTCTATGAATTTTTTGTGTGAAATTTGCGTACCTTTGTCCAGTTTAAATGTTTGTGAAAATTGCTAAATTTGGTCGAATTGTCATCTTTATTTGTTGTTGTTTGTGTTAAATCACATTGTGATTTTAATGTTTAATACGAATCTTTCGAATTCAGATGTAAATATACTGTTTTTTTTTATTTCCAAAAATATTTTTCCAATTTTTATGTTCCAATGTGCTTTTGCTTGCCATATATATTCACCTTATGTTTTTGGATGCTTCATCCCGATAGGATAATAAGGGGTAGAGCTTGAATGTTGTTTTGCCAAGCTGTATCTCCTACGGTAAAAGAGCAAAATGCAAAAAACTGCTTACATCGAACTATCGTTAAATTAGCTGACCAGTAAATATAGACCGTAAGAAGAGACGGTTTGTGTTTTCATCTGACCTTTAACAGTTCAATTCTGCAATTATTTCATAAAAGGTAGATCCCCTGCCAATTAATTTATATTTTTGCCAAATGTTATGATTGTAGGTTCGTGGCATTTGTCCAACATTCAAATATGTATGTTATGAAGAGGTTTGCATTCTGTATGATATGTTTCTTGGCGGCTGTGATGTATTCTTCCGCCCAGCAAAATCCGAAATACCTTGCGGGGGCCGTTCCCGAGAAGGATGGGAGAGTTTATTTTTCGAAGACATTGAAAGCGACTCAGCTCAGCAAAGATGAAATTTATAAAGCTGTTTCAGATTGGTGTAAATTGCGATTTGCCGAAACGGATGGCTTTCGTCGTAAAGTGTTGACTGCGGATTCAATTCAAGGTGAATTGATTGCTTTAGGCGACGACTACCTTGTCTTTCAGAACACAGTACTTTCGCTTGATCGAGCGCATCTGTTATACAACTTTACTCTAAGTTGCAGGGACGGTGCTTGCGAGGTGAATATCTTTAGGTTGACATATCGATACAAGGTGTCAACCAGCGATGTTCCCGAGAGATACACTGCGGAGGAAATGATAAACGACGCAAATGCCATAAAAAAAGGTAAGTTAGTACGGTCATCTTCCAAATTCCGCATCAAAACAGTTGATTATGTGGAAGGGCTCTATGCGGAGATCGAGGATTTGTTGGGAAAAGAAACCCTTAAAAAAGTGAATAAATAATCAAAATTAGTATTTTCTGTAATTTTTAGCGAAAAGGAAATTCCCCTTTTCGCTTTTTATTTATAGCTTTGTAAAGAAGAATAATCATTGCCTTTTGACAACAATGGAAATACCAGAAATATACGAGCTTTTTCTAAAGCACCCGATAGTAACCACAGATAGCCGCAATTGCCCACAAGGATCTATATTTTTTGCATTGAAAGGAGCCAATTTCAATGGTAACCTCTATGCTCAATCTGCGCTGGATGCAGGTTGCAGCTATGCTATCGTGGATGAACCAGAATTTGCCACCAACGAAAGGACTATCTTGGTGGATGATTGTTTATTGGCGTTGCAGAAACTGGCCAACTTTCATCGACGAAAACTGAAAACTCCGATCATCGGAATCACTGGGACGAATGGTAAGACAACAACAAAGGAATTGGTGGCTACCGTCCTCGCCAAGGAATTCAACGTGTCGTTCACCCAAGGAAATCTCAACAACCACATCGGCGTGCCTTTGACTCTGCTCAAGCTGACCCCAGAAACCGAGATTGCCGTCGTGGAAATGGGGGCAAACCACGTGGGAGAAATCAAGATACTCGCAGAGATTGCAGAGCCAAATTTTGGTCTGATAACCAATGTCGGACGTGCTCACTTGGAAGGATTCGGGTCGTTCGAGAACATTATAAAAACGAAAACCGAGCTCTATGATTTTATCCGGGACAAGAAGAACGGCAAACTTTTTGTCGATATTGACAACCCTATTTTGAAAGA
>MKRS01000807.1 GCA_001897035.1 Bacteroidales bacterium 45-6 | reverse complement strand
CATTCTTGAACCCCAAGGCCTCGATAAATCGATGTATGCCACACGCATCAAGGAAGATCCCGCCGGATATTTGTGGATCGGATTCATGACCGGCTTTGGCTACGTCAACCTCAAGGATCACTACTTGCACAACAAAACCGTGTTTACCGAAGTCCGGCAAAAAGGAAAGAACTATGGGGCGCCTTTCAGGGCGGTCAACAGCATCAAGATAGACAAGGCAAACAACATCTGGATAGGTACTTTTGGCGACGGCATGTACATGATACACGGAGAAAAGGACAAATTCGGCCATCTGGAATATAACGTTTGGGACAAGCAATCGCTATCCAGCAACAGGATATCCTCGATAACCAGCGACGGCAAAGACCGCTTTTTCTTTGGAACGCACGATTCGGGATTGGACGTCTTCAACCGAAACATGGAGAAAACGGGAAACTACAAAAAGGGCAGGACTGCCCCCGACGGGGTGAAGATGGATATGGTGCTGTCCATGCTCTACGACTCGGCGGGCAACCTTTGGTGCGGAGGCGACGGCCTGAGTGTATTACGCAAAGGGGCAAGGTCGTTCGAGACATGTCACTACAACATCAACAAGCTGAAAGAATATTCTCCTTCGAATAGAATCTACGCCATTGTAGAAGCTCCCGACAAGTCCATTTGGTTCGGCACGGAAACCGGATTGATCCATTACAAGGATGGAGAATTCACCAACGAGTTTCACGAACGGCTGGGCCGGAGGATTGACATCCGGTCGATCGTGGCAGAAGGGGACAACCTCTGGCTGGGAACTTATGGCGAGGGCGTCATCTGCTACAATGCGCTCACGGGTAAAATCGGCTTCTTCTCGAACCGCCGCGATATAACCGAAAACTATATACAAACCATCAAGAGGGCAGGCGACACCTTGTGCATCGCAACGCAAGGTGCAGGCATATACCTTCTATCGCTGAAGCAGCACAAGAAGACAAAAACGTTCGATACCTCCAATGGGCTCAAGAGCAACTATATACAAGCTATCGAGTTTGACCAGTATGGGCGGATGTGGTTAGTGTCCAACCAGGGTATCACCTGCATAGCCAAAAACAAGATCCGCCATTTCGACTCCAAAGACGGTATCTCCAGGAACGAATTTTTCAACAGTTACAAATATGTGCAGCCCAATGGCGCCATCAATATCTTTTTTTGCGGGAACGATGGTATCAACTACTTCGACCCGAATAACCTGCCCCAATACAGCAAGTCCAATAATTTGATATTCAATTCGCTAAAAATATTCAACCAGCCCATCCGCCCGTCGCAACATGGCTATAAAAGCAACCCGTTGACAGAAAATATCATCATGACCGAGAGAATTGAGCTGAGCAGCAACCAATCGTTTTTCAGCATCGGGTTCATCAACATCGACTACACCTACATCAAGCACATGCAATATGCCTACATGCTAAAAGGGATCGACAAGGACTGGACTAACCTGGGTACACAGCAGGAAGTTTCGTTCCGGAACTTGCCCCCCGGAAAATATGTCTTGATGGTGAAAACGGCAAATTTCGACGACGGAGGAAGCGACAGCGTCTCGGAAATGGAGATCATCATCCACCCTCCCTTTTGGAGAACAACCATCGCTTATTTCATCTACTTAATTCTATTCTGCTTTATCGTATATGCGGCCTGGAAGCTTTCCACCATAAAGATGCAGGCCCAACACAGGCTCGACCTTGAAAAATCGGAACGGCAAAAAGAAGAAGAAATACATCAGGCCAAGCTCCGTTTCTACACCAATATATCCCACGAGCTGCGAACACCCCTCACGTTGATAATTGGCCCACTCGAAACACTCAGGCAAAAATATCCCTCGCTCGAAAAAGAGGTGTGGGGCATCTGCCAGAATGCGCAACGGTTGCTCCAACTGGTGAACCAACTGCTCGATTTCAGGAAAAGCGAACTCAAGGAAATGAAGCTTAAGGTGCAATACGATTACCTGACAGACCACATCCGCCGGATTGTCTCTTCTTTCGAAGGACTTCGCGCCGAAAAGAAGATCACATTCTCCTTCTCCAGCTCCCCGATGGAGTTGCGCGGGTGGTATGACCCGGACTTCATCGACAAGATTCTGTACAACCTCTTGTCCAACTCCTACAAGTTCACCCCCGAAGAGGGACGGATTGGGATCGAAGTAACCGGCTTAGAAAGAGATTCGATGCAATGGGCCATGATAAAAGTGATTGACAATGGCATCGGGATAGACGACAAGGAAATAGAGCTGATTTTCAACAGGTACTACCAAGCTGAAAATTCCAACCACAGGAAAGGGACGGGCATCGGCCTCAACTTGGTGAAAAATCTCGTGGAATTGCACCACGGTGTCATATCGGTGAACAGCAGCCTCAACAACGGGGCCAGCTTTTGTGTGGAAATTCCCATCGACAGGGAATTTTATGGCGAAAACGAGGCTATCTGCATCACGCCTTCGAACAAAGAACAAATCGCGGAACCCATCGAGCAGCACGAACTACCCGAACAGAAGAAGCCGAATCCCGAAGCCCACAAAGTGGCCAAGGAGAAGATCAGCATCCTCGTTGTGGACGATGAGATAGGGATCTGCGAATACATCAAGCAGATTCTCCCCGAATCATACCATGTCATCTTTGCCATGAACGGCAAGGAGGCCCTTTCCATCCTTAGCCAGCAGGACTTCGACATCGTGATAAGCGACGTGATGATGCCCGAAATGGATGGGATCACCCTGTGCGAAAAGATCAAGAAGAACATAGAGACTTCACACATCCCGGTCATCCTGCTCACGGCCAAAAGCGCCATCGAAAGCAAACTCGAAGGGCTGAAATCGGGCGCAGACTCCTACATTCCCAAGCCCTTCCATCCCGAGCATTTGCAGATCAGGGTGGAGAAATTGATTGAGTCGAGGATGATGTTCAAGAAAAAATTTGGGAAAACCCTTAGCTTCGAACTCGAACACAACGAAAGCCCGTCGTTCGACAACCTCTTGCTCGAAAAAATCCTGAAATACATCAACAAACACATTGCCGACAGCGAACTCAACGGCGACAAGATTGCCAAGGATATCAACCTGAGCAGGATGACATTGCACCGGAAGCTGAAGCTCCTCACCGGACAAACCACCAGCGAACTGATCCGGGGCATCCGGCTCAAGGAAGCTGCTTACCAGATTGAAAACACGTCGAAAAACATCTCGGACATCTGCTACGAAGTGGGGTTCAATTCCCCCTCTTATTTCACCTCCTGTTTTGCTGAACGGTATGGCATGACTCCCACGGAATACCTGAAGGTGAAGCGGAAGAAAGCGAGCCAGGAGGGGCCAGACGAAATATAATCAGGATATTCGCTCGGTAGGATAGGGTATGGAACAAAATAATGAACACAAATTGCGCGGATTACGCAATTTGTGTTCATTATTTTGTTAGCCTCTCTTTAAATGTTCCATCCCGAAAAGACGATATGCGCAAGGTTTTGCATATTGTCTTCCAGGCTGTATTTCCTGCGGAAAAAGGGGAGAACGCGCAAATCGTTTAGGTGGAACTCATGTCCTTTTGAAAGGAGATATTTTTTTAGTTCATGCCCCTTGACTTTGCACCCAGATAGCCTCCGTGGTGTCGTTTGGCATATTCTTCACGGGTGAAGCCGATTTTTTTCATGGCGCCGACCACCAGTACATCGCCAATCACGGTCATAACGGTAGTGGAAGTGGTAGGTGTCATGCCCAACGTGCAGACTTCGTCTGGCTTGCCAGTCAGCAAACAGATGTCAGCGTCTTTTGCCAACTGGCTTTCGCCGTCGCTGGTGATGACAATGAATTGCATGGAGGGAATCAAGTGGCGCGAAAGGGTAAGCAATTCAATGATCTCGCGGGTTTTTCCCGAATTGGAAATCACGAGCATCACGTCGTCTTCTTGCAGAACTCCCAAATCTCCGTGTTGCGCTTCGCTGGGATGGAGGAAGATGGCGGGCGTGCCTGTGGAGCAAAAAGTGGTGGCGATGTTTTGGGCAATTTGTCCCGCTTTTCCCATCCCGGAAGTCACTAATTTCCCTTTTTTGTGATGTACATGGTCGATGATAAGGTCGATCGCTTTTCCGAATTCGTTGGTCACCGGGATGTTGGTCACGGCATGAGCTTCGGCTTGCAGTAAGTTCTTTATTTCGTCCTGATTCATGGATTTGTTGATTGGAGATAGAAAAGAAGATGTCCGTCTTAGCCTTGGCTTCTGTCGGAACATCT
>MKRS01000806.1 GCA_001897035.1 Bacteroidales bacterium 45-6 | reverse complement strand
GGGATATTTTTGCCGCCAACGATATAGTCTGCCAAATCTTTTCCCGTGCCAATGTCCATCGACCGGTACACCTGGCGCGAATCGGCACTGATAATCTCACTGTCAATCTGATAGGCCAATGCCGCGGCAAAATTCGTCTTGCCGCTCGCCGTAGGGCCTAAAATAGTTATCAAGTCGTATGGCTTCATTTTGCAAACTTACATATAAAAGTGCGATGCCGAATCATATCCGGAAAATATGACCATGAATTCACCGAATTTAAGATACTCGAATGTTGCTTGGGATATTATAACACCATTTTAACCCACCCTAAAAATATAAGCCTTAACTTTGGGCAAATTATCCATCTTTTTTGTTTCAAAACATTATTTCTATGATAGATTTAACTTCCGTGAGCATAGAAACCTTTTCACTGATTCTGTTTATGGGAGCCATTTTGGCCGGAATGGTAGGTGCATTAACCGGACTGGGAGGCGGAGTGGTGGTGATACCGTTGCTCACGTTGGGGTTTGGCGTGGATATGCGGTATGCGGTAGGGGCGGCTTTAGTGACCTCCATCGCCACCTCTTCGGGGGCAGCGGCAGCATACATCAGGGAAAGGATCACTAACGTGCGCATTGGAATGTTCCTGGAAATGGCCACCACCGTGGGAGCCGTGGTAGGAGCCTTGGTGGCGATGTACATGCCGACCAACGTGATAGCGATCCTCTTTGGAACCGTGCTGATCTTTTCGGCAGCCATGTCTTTGCGCAAGAAAAATCAGACAATCGATTATTCCTTACCGGGAGACAAATTGGGGGTGGC
This sequence comes from Bacteroidales bacterium 45-6, assembly GCA_001897035.1. GTDB lineage: Bacteria > Bacteroidota > Bacteroidia > Bacteroidales > Dysgonomonadaceae > UBA1309. The sequence continues at coordinate 3,449 of MKRS01000806.1, read as the reverse complement.
CCTGAAACTTAACGGCTCGTATCCGACGGCAGACGGCGTTGTCACCTACAATGTCCGGCGGGTATTTGGCGGCTTTTCGCTGATGACCCTTGCAGGCATCATATCGGGGATCCTGGGCATCGGCTCTGGCGCATTAAAGGTACTGGCAATGGACACGATGATGAAAATTCCGTTCAAAGTATCCACCACCACGAGCAATTTCATGGTGGGAGTGACGGCCGCGGCGAGTGCCGTGGTTTACCTGCAAAGAGGCTACATCGATCCGGGATTGGCCTTCCCGATAGTGGTAGGCGTGCTGATAGGAGCCTTCTTCGGATCCAAGATATTGATGAACGCCAAGGTGAAAACGCTCCGGATGATTTTTGCCGTAGTTGTCACCGTTTTAGCACTACAGATGATGTACAACGGGATTCTGGGGAAATTATAATAATTGACAAATAAACGAATCTACTAGATCCAACAACATGGAACAAGACGACAAGAAACAAGCAAGCAACATATTTTCATTCGAATTCTGGAAGCAACGCGAAATGGATCTCTACGTTGGCAAGTTGCTGCGCTACGGGGTATTCACAGCCTGCTTCATCACGGTGCTGGGCGGAATAATCTATGTGATGCAAAGCCAAGGTATGCCCGACTACAAGCCCATGCCTGGGCATCATGACCAATTCAAGGGCGTGGTGGCCTATCTGCGGGAACTGAACACCATCATTCCGGCACTTCTCCAATTGGATGGGGCAGCCATCATTCAGTTTGGGGTGGTAGTGCTGATTGCAACACCCATCCTCAGGGTAGCCTTCTCTGCCATTGTGTTCCTCATAGAGCGCGACTATCTGTATGTGGTGGTAACATTGATCGTACTGGCCGTTATCCTGCTGAATATGGTTTTCGGATTGCACTGATTCTCCGGAAAAGAAATAAACCGACAAAAGAATGGCAGGCGAATTTTAAAATCAAAATCGCCTGCCATTCTTTTCTTTCTACATCAATAACGGATGACCACTCCCAAATTGAAAGTACGTCCGCGTCCTTTGGCATAAAAACTATTCATCACGTAATATTGCGAGCGGGCTGGAAAATAGTCGCGGTTTAGCAAGTTATCCACACCTAATGTCAACGTTGTTCCCTTGTTGATATGGTAAGACCCACTGAAACTAAACAAATGGTAAGCCTTCACCACACCTTCGTAAGGATTGTATAATCCCGTAGATAATTTTTCAAACCGATCCCTGTTGAGCACACCCAAATATTGGAGGCGAAGATTCAGGCCAGCCAAAGGAGAGTAAGCCAAGCCTGCCGTAAGCTTCGGAGCAAAGATGCGTCTGCCATTCATGTAATAATTGTAGTTTCCGGTGGAAGCCGTGTCTTGCTTTCCCTCGATGTAACTAAACGAAGCATTGGCCTCTATCCGGGAAGTGAAGGCATAATTTGCCAAAACCTCGAAACCATAGATGTGTTCGGGGGTTCTATTCAGGACGAAGACCCCCGTAGTCTTGTCATAAGTCATTTCAGTACCCAATTTAGATAAGCTATAATAGGCGCTGGCTTCCAACCTTAGTTTTCCGAATTCGCTGACAGCACCGATTTCATAGTTAGTCACTTTCACCGCCTGTGTATTAATATCTTTGATGTCGTTCACCTTGGATGCACGGAGAGCCAAGCCTATATCGGCCACGGAAAAACCTTGCGAGAAGCTAACAAAAGGGGAAAAAGCTTTGAACTTATTGAACCGAATACCGATGTTCGGAAGAGCCACATTATATTTCAAATCGCCCCCGGCAACCTGTATGCTCGGAGTCACCGTCTCACCTTTGGCGTTGGTGATGCGAAGGGTCTGGTAATCGTCAACCGAGATCCGGGTACGTTCAAACCTGAATCCAGCATTGATGACAATGTTGCTGTTGACAATCCACTCCGTTTCGAGGAAAGGCGCCAGGTTGTTCATGTGCATCTTGGGAACCCAGATTCGCCCATCGAGCAACGGCTGGGAGGTGATGTTGTTGAGGACATCCAATCCGTAAGTGACGGTGGCATACAAATGGTCACTGTTGATTAAACGGGTGTTGAAAGCTCCTCTCAGTCCCCTTTTTGTGTCATAAATTTCGCTTTGTCCGTCCGAACCGTCAAACCGGCCGGCTGAATAGTAAAAAACTTCATGCCGGGAGGTATAGTAAGCGTCGGCCACAAACGAAGTGCTTCCGGCAATAAGGTCGTTCGTGTACTGGAGATGTGCATTGTGGTTCCCCCTGGTACCCGTGGGAGCACCTGTTTGAGAGCCAAGTGCACCCGTGGTAGGCGTTCCGGCGAGATAATCGCCGTTCACAATGGAGTAGTTGGTATGCTGCGCACTTTTGTTGAAATTATAAGTGGCCAAGAATTTCTGCTTGTCGGAGATCTTGAATCCTATCTTGGCAAAGGCATTCGAAAAATTGGTCTCTCCCAAGCTGTAATTTGGTCCGATAATATTCCCTTTGGCATCTTTATACTCGCCGGTCTGCTCGAAATTGCCTGAAACCAAATAGCTCCATTTGCCCCAATTGCCACCCAGCATCTGTCCCACCTTTCCTCCGAAGGTATTGGCCACATGACTTGGTCCGCCCGTAAGGTTGATATTTGTCTGTCCATGTATTCCTTTGCGGGAATCGGGAGACTTGGTAATGTAATTGATGATACCACCCGTGGCGCCGTTGCCGTAGATTGCCGTGGCACCCTTAATGACCTCCACCCGCTGGATGACAGCCGGATCAATGGATCTCATATCGACTTCGCCGTTTCTCAGCGGGGTGGATTGAGGCACCCCATCGATCATAATCAGAGCCGAACGCCCCCGAAGGCTTTGCCCGGAGTTGTTTCCGGTTTGCGCTCCGGGAGCTAAGCCCGGAACTTCCTTTCCAAGCAGGTCGGTGATGTCGCTTGAGACGGCTACATCCTGCTCCAATGATTTTGGGGACAAAATATAGACTGAATGCGGTACGTTTTTTAACGGTCGGGCCGAACGGCTGGCCGACACGGTTATTTCGTTCAGTTGCAGGGTACGTATTGAGTCTTGCTGCTGTGCTTGCAGGTTGGCCTGCACAAATAAGGCGGCTGTAAGTGCAAGAATAGAGTTGACACCAAACTTTGCATTTTTCATTATCATAACAAGAGAATTATTGTCATTGAATTAGAAATAATTTTTCGAGCCGAAAGTAGTGACAAATACAAAATGGGTCAATACCCAGTAATGACGAGGTTTGGATAGAAAAATACTTATAAATGATGATTTACCAATTCATCGGGAATGCCTATGAGCATTCGGAAAAATGATTGAGTATCTGTTCAAAACACCTTCAAGCATCTGTCCGAGGGAGATCTATCTGTGGAGATTTATCAGCCAAAATAGAAGGAAAGCACACTGAGGTTTTCCTCAATATGCTTTCCTTCTATTTTGAGCGGGACTCTCCTTGTGA
>MKRS01000805.1 GCA_001897035.1 Bacteroidales bacterium 45-6 | reverse complement strand
GATAAGTCCGTTTTTCTTCATTCCTTATTTCAGGTTTTTAAAAATCAATTCCAGCGTTTCGGCAAAGGTGACCGGAGTCGGGGTGCAAGCTTTGTCCGAATCGACAATGAAGATCTTCTTGTTCTTGACCGCCGCCAAGTTCGAATAGCGTTGCCACTCTTTTTTCTCCTGATCGGCAAAAACGCCCATCGTCACAATAAAAATAGCCTCGGGATTGCGGGTCAAAACCGCCTCCCGGGTGATAGATCCGGAGGTCATTCCTTCGGTAATGTTTTTTGCACCGGCAAACACGATGTAATCGTTCATGAATGTATTGGGAATCACCGCAAACAAGGGGTTGGCCCCAAGCTGGATAAAGACCCGTTTCTTGGAAGTGTATCCCGCTTTGAGCTTGGCTATTTTCCGGTTGATATCCCCCAGCACTTTTTGAGCTTGTGCTTCCTTGCCCACTAATTTTCCAAGTTGGAGGAACTGTGTGCAAATATCATTGAAGGAATGCGCCATCGGAAACACCACGATGTTCACCCCCATTTTTTTCAAGGCAGCAACCGTTTCGGGTTGCGTCAGCGTACTTGTAATCACCAGATCGGGTTTCATGGCCACCACCTTCTCCACGTTCACTTTCACGGCCGATGCTACCACCGGCACCTTCCGGCTTGTTTTGCAATAGCTCGTGCAGCCCACCAGTTCGTTTTCAACCCCAAGATATTGCAGGTTCTTGGTCAAGGACGGAGTTAATGAGACAATGCGCTTTGCCGATAACGGCACAAGGCCCAGCCAACACGAAAAAACCGCAACAAATAGAATAAAAAGCTTGTTCTTCATAACAATTACCACATTTTAATGCCTGTTCGGAACAAGAAAAGGAAAAGATAACAACGTGACGAGTTGAGACGAATTTCCTTGAACTTATTTCCCGAAGTTTCAATGAATAAAAAGCGCATCGGCAGGTCTTCTGGCTTGCTCTGTATCGAACGCCTTCCCGAAAATCAGTGACCAGTTAACAGTCATCAGTTAGCAAGCAAATTCGTTGCTGACTGTTGACCAATAACTGTTGCCGTCATTCAGTGGCAAAAGTGTTGTTCAATACCTTGTTTTCAATTCAACCGCTAACGAATCCTTGTCAACAAATTCATGTTAACTGTTAACTGCTAACTGAAAAGAGCTTACAGCTGCGGGTACAGCTCCGGACTTGCCTTGTTGGTTCAAGACGCACCGGATTCCCTTTTAGAAAGTTCCCGTCTGCGGGAAACTATCACCTAATGCGGAAGCAAAGGTAAGGAAAGTTGCGAGAATAGGCAAATGAAGACAGTACCAACACGCCTCTTTTGCACAAAAAGCGGGGCCTGCACAATGCGGCCCCGCTTTGTTATCTCATTCCTGAAAAATGAGAATTCCCACCAACATAGAATATTAGTTTTCAGACACATCAAGAAAGATAAATCACTCGTCCACCACTCGGTAGCCTTTCCATCCATAATAAGCGCAAACCGCGAAACAAATCATTGGAATGATGTAGGCGATGTGATAGAAATGTTCGTTGATGTCCATCAGGTGGCCGGTGAGCGGCGGCAAGACCACATTCCCCACGATTGCCATCACGAGGAATGCCGAACCGCTTTTGGTTTTGCTGCTCAAGCCTTCCAAAGCCAACGAAAATTGAGTCGGATACATGATGGACATGAAGAAGGAAACACCCAGCATGGCGTATAGCCCGATCATGCCGCCAAAGGTGATAATAACCCCTGTCAGTACAATGTTGGCCAATGCGTAAACCACGAGCATGTTTTGTGGTTTGAATCTCACCATCAACAAGGTGCCGATCCACCGCCCGGCCAGAAATGCGAGCATATATAAGCCGAAGTAGGTAGTGGCGGTGCTTTCAGCCAAGCCCACATACTTGCAACAATAGATCAGGAACATGGCGTTCACAGCCGTTTGGCCACCATTGTAGAAGAATTGGGCAATCACCCCCCAACGGGTATGCGAGCGTTTGAGCACCGAAAAGTCGATCAGCTTGTCGTTGCTTCTCTCTCCTTCCTTGTGGTTGCCTTCCTGAATTTTTGGCAACTGGGAGAAAATGATGACGATGGCAATCACGATGAGCACGCTTGCCAGAATCAGGTAAGGCAGTTTCATCGCATCGGTTTCCACTTGCACGAAGCCTTGCCAGCCTCCCGGAAAATCGGTCGGAAGCGTGGCTTTGGTGTATGTTTTCCCGCTTAACACTAATTTGCTCAGGAACATGGCGGCAATGAAGGCTCCCAGACCATTGAAAGATTGAGCCAGATTGAGTCTCCGCGGTGCTGTTGCAGGATCGCCCAATACGGTGACGTAGGGATTGGCGGCCGTTTCCAGAAAGCACATTCCCGTGGCGATGATAAAAAAGATCACTAAATAGGCCCAATACTCCTGAATGGCAGCTGCCGGGAAAAACAGCAAGCCTCCAGCGGCTGCAATGCAGAGACCCAGAATGATTCCAGCCTTGTAGCTGAACCGCTTCATAAACATGGCAATCGGAATCGGGAAAATGAAGTAGGCCATCCAGTAGCACGCTTCAGTGAGCGAAGCCTGAAAGGCCGAAAGCTCGAATGTTTTCATCAACTGCCGAATCATTGTCGGAAGGAGGTTGCTGCTGATAGCCCAGATGAAGAACAGGCTGAATATGAGACCGAGCGCAACCGAAAAGTTTTTCTTAGACATAAGTGTAATTAAATTATAAACTGGGTTAATAAGAAGATCTGTGAATTTGTAAATTTGCGAATCTGTGAATTTACGACCTGACAGATTTACGACTTTACAGTATTATTCCGACATATTTTTGATATAAGGCAAATCGACCAAGTGCTGAAATCTGTAAAATTTTTCGGCATTCAGTCCCAAAAACAAGGCCTTGTCGCCCACGCTTATCTCTTTCGACTTCGCAACAAAATCGTAGGACATGCGGTAAGTGATGGCCGTTATGGTGCGGGGATAATCCGATCCCCACATAAGTTTTTCCATCCCAACAAGCTCTGCCGCTTCCTTGATGGCTCTGACAGCACCGTTGAAGGGATAAAACTCGTCGTTGAAGAGCCAGGTGATCCCCCCCGATTCGATCCTCACGTTCGGATGGCGAGCCAACTTGATCTGCTGCTGCCAGCCCTCGCGTGTCACCATCCCGAAGTGGCCGATGGCGATTCGCAAATTGGGGCATTCCTGGATGATTTCTTCCATTTCGCCCACCTGAAGGTCTCCGTCTGCGAGGTCTATTGACAGGAGGATGTCTTTCGACTCCATTTCCTTCAAAATTTTCATCAGGCTTTCGGAGGTTAGAAATACCCTTCCCTGAGGGAGGAAAAACCGCTGGGCAGGCATCTTGATCGCTTTAAAACCTTGCTCCATCAGCGCCAGGGCCTGTTGGGGATAGTCTGCCTGCCGTATATCAAACATTCCGCAGGTGAAAAACCGGTTCGGGTATTTCTTCTCCACTTCCCAGAGGTAGTCGTTCTGATGCCCGTCGATATATTCCTGTGTGATGACAGCTGCCGACACTTGGGCATAATCCATGTTGGAAAGAAACACTTCGGCCGTGTTCATCCCATCAATCATAAATGGCGGGATCATTTGCCGAACCTCTCCCATGAACAAGGATTTTCCGTTTTCAAGAGTCTGGATTTTCATGCCGTCCACTTCCGTGTCCTGTCGAAGCCAGAGGTGGGCATGTGCATCAATTATTTTGTAATCCATATCGCAATAGTTGTTGCATTAGAACTCCACAAGCATCCTGAACACCTTCGCCGGATTCTCAGCCCATTTTTCGAGGGCAGTTTGTGCTTCTTCCGGCTTGAATATTCCGCTGATAAACTCGTCCACGGGGCAAGTACCCCGCTTCATGTATTCCATCACGGCTCGGAAATCTTCGGGCATGGCATTGCGGGATCCCCTGATATCGAGTTCTTTTTGGACAAAATATTTTGTTTCGAAGGCTATTTCCGTCTTGGCATATCCGATGCAGACCACCCTTCCAGTGAATGCCACTTCGTTGATGGCCGTTTGGTAGGTGATAGGCGCCCCTACGGCTTCCACCACCACGTCGGGACCAAAGTTATTGGTCAGAGACTGTAGTTTTTCGTGCACGTTCTCGGTTTTCGAATTCACGGTGTAACTTGCCCCAAGGCGTTTCGCCAAGTTTAGTTTTTCGTCGTCCATATCCATGGCTATCACCCGTGCTCCGCGCAAGGCTGCACGAACAATGGCTCCCATGCCGATCA
>MKRS01000804.1 GCA_001897035.1 Bacteroidales bacterium 45-6 | reverse complement strand
CCTCCTTTTCGAGCAGTTGCTTGCGGATTTCTTCGCTGATCACTGCTTGCAGGCGAGCTACCATGTCGGGATAAGGATGAGGTCCCACCGTGGAACCGATGATGTAGTGTGTGTTCGACGGGTTACAGCACCAGTCGCGGATAGCTTCATTGGTGGCATCCTTCAAGGTCATGTTTCCGCTCGTGACGGGAACGACCGTTGCACCCAGCATCTCCATCTTTTGCACATTCAGGTGTTGGCGTTCCACATCCGTCTTTCCCATGTACACCACGCATTCCATGTTCATCAGCGCGCACACGGTAGCTGTGGCCACCCCATGCTGTCCGGCACCCGTTTCGGCAATGATGCGGGTTTTACCCATTCGTCTTGCCAACAAGATTTGGCCGATGGTGTTGTTGATTTTGTGTGCTCCGGTGTGGTTGAGGTCTTCCCGCTTGAGGTAGATCTTGCAACCGTATTTCTGGGAAAGGCGGTTTGCCAAATAGAGGGGCGATGGCCGACCCACGTAGTCGCGGAGCAAAGCGTAGTATTCATCTTTGAAGGACGGATCGTTGAGGATGCCCAAGTAAGCGTTCTTCAGGTCTTCCACGTTGTCATAGAGAATCTCGGGGATGTATGCACCTCCGAATTCGCCGTAGAAGCCATTGCTGTCAACATTAAATTTACCCATGCTGTATTTTTGTTTTGTTATTTCTGAAAACGTCATAAAAAAAGCCCATCGTGAGTACGACAGGCTTTTTGTTTTTTATATTCAATCATTTCAGAATATTATACATACCAATTTTGACTCACGACTTTTGAAGTTGAGAGCGCCACCACCAATATGTATTTACTGAATTGATAAACATTGTCTTTTGCTTTTTTACTGCTGCAAAATTAATAAAAAAATGATTCCGACAAATTCTGAAGGGAGTTTTTTTGGAAAAAATATACTCTCTGGATCAAAATGCTATCAAAATCATCGTCTTTGTCCTTAATTGATGACTTCCCCTTTGATCGTCAGGGTATATACCGAGTCGGGGACGTTGGTGAATACCGTGATTTTTTTGGTGAAGGCATACACGCGGCCCGATGTGGAGTAGGTGACCTTGATGCTGCCTTTCTTCCCGGGCAGGACAGGCTCTTTGGTGTAATCGGGAGTTGTGCATCCGCAAGAAGTCTGCACGCGGTTGATAATCAGCGGAGCTTTGCCCGTATTGGTAAATGTGAACTCGGTGGTCACTTTTTCCGCTTTTTCCTGTACTTTGCCAAAATCATGAACCGTTTTGTCGAATTTCATGGCTGGCCCATTTTTTTGCGCCATAGCAAAAGAGACACTCAGGCAAATACTTAATAGTACAAATGCAATTTTTTTCATAACGACTAAATTTTTTTACTAATAGGTGGTATGCAACGCCGCTTGATTTTTGAGATCATGCTCTGTTCCATACCCAGTTTTTTTATGTTCAATCTATTTCTCACATTTCACCAGTACTTTGATGTAAGTTTGGTTGCTGCAAAAATAGGGATAATATTGAAACGAGATTTATTTTTCGTATTTATTTACGTTAAAATGGCTGTTCGACATTCCGCGTGATTTGTTAAACTCACACCGAGTTAGTACATCTTTTTCTGCTGTGCGCTATGTTCTATCAATTTTTCGAGCCGTGACAATCTCGTCTTTTCTTGCTTGGCAGTCATCACCCAGTGCTTGACGGACTTCTTGTAGGAAGGCGCTTGCTTTTCAAAAAAAGACCAAGCTTCCTCGTTTTCCCTGAACTGTTTCTCGTAATTTGTGTCAAATTCGGTCAATTCATTCTCGTGGGAGTAAATTCCTGATTTGTCTTCTTTTCTGAAGCCGAATGCCCTCAACCCCTCGGGAGTCATGAGGTTTTTGGAAGCAAGTTCTTCCACCTTTTTGATGTTAATCTCGCTCCACACACTGTTCCTCCTTCGCGGGGTGAACCGAATGCTGTAACTGTCCTTGTCTATCGATTTCCTGATTCCGTCTATCCAACCAAAGCACAGTGCCTGATCTACTGATTCGGGCCAGGTCATTGACATTTTCGAAGAACCCACTTTGTAGAAGCCAACCAACAGCTCCGTTGCAGTTTGGTGGTTTCTTTCTAACCATTCCCTAAATTCATCTTGTGTGGAGAAAAATGTTGCATCCATTTTTTTCTTTTGGTTATAAATGGGAAATTAATCAGTACCGGCCGTTTCCCGAATGGGGCATTCGGCGAGTTTTCGGTTAACTGCCCAAGGTTTCTCATTTCTTCTGCTAAGATAATGCCGGATATTTAATTATGCAATTTCTAACGAATTAATAGCATTCGCATTTGATTCTTCCCAAAAAACGTGTACATTTGCCATATCTAAAAACACGTTGGATGTTTAATTTTAAGATGGATTTGGTAAAGTAAATAACCTTCGGCATTCAGCCAAGGTTATCCCTTCGTTTCACTCGGGCAATCTTTTGCTGGAGTTTCCTTTATATCCATACTTTAACAATTAGGGGAACAATGCAGCGTAGGCTACATCTTTTCCCGACAAAATATTAAACATCATGAATAACGAAAATCAATCAATCTACGAATTCGATTTCAATCTTGTCTGCGAATATTTTTCAAGCATGGAACGGCAAGGGCCTGGTAGCCCTGAAGTGACTATGAAGGCCTTAGGCTTTATCGACAATCTCACCGAGGCCAGCCGCATTGCCGACATTGGTTGCGGAACGGGCGGCCAAACGATGGTGCTGGCCCAACATGTTCCCGGGCAGATCACGGGTATCGATCTATTTCCCTCTTTTATCGACTTCTTGAATGCGAATACCTGTCGGCTGAATCTTCATGGCAGGGTATGCGGCATTGTAGGCTCTATGGAGAATCTCCCTTTTGAAGCCGAAGAGCTCGATCTTATCTGGTCGGAAGGGGCGATATACAACATCGGTTTCAACCGGGGCTTGAAGGAATGGAACCACTTTCTGAAAAAGGGAGGTTATGTCGCCATTACGGAGGCATCGTGGTTTACCAACGAACGTCCTGACGAGATCAACGACTTTTGGCTGAACGTGTATCCCGAAATAGATACCATTTCCAATAACATGGCCAAGATGGAGAAAAACGGGTACATTCCAGTTGCAAGTTTCATTCTTCCCGAGAGTTGCTGGATCGACCATTTCTATGATTTGCAGGTTGCAGTGCAGGAGGAATTCCTGATTAAATATAAAGGTAACCCGACTGCCGAGGGGCTTGTTGCATACCAACGGTATGAGGCGCAACTGTATTTCAAATACAAGGCGTATTACGGTTATGTGTTTTACATTGGAAAGAAAATGTAGGTAATTGCTTAGCCGTTAGCTTGTCCAGGCAGCTAACGGCTATTCTATTTTTTTAAACAAGGAGAGGCGTCGATTTATTTTTGTGCGTGCTGCGGGTCGATCTTCTCTTTTTCGGTATTTGCACTTATCTTTGCCTTGAAATTCCATAAGAACGAAATTTGATTTTTTAGCATTCTCTATATGAATATTTCCAACCTTATCGCCCAGTCTCTGGGTGTGCGTGAACAACAAGTGACCCAAACCATTGCTTTGCTGGATGGCGGGGCCACCATTCCTTTTATCAGCCGTTACCGGAAGGAAGCTACCGGCGGACTGGAGGAAGTCCAAATTGCATCTATCCAAGAGCAGAACGAGAAATACATGGAATTAGGCAAGCGCAAAGCCACTATTCTTGCTTCCATCGAGGAGCAAGGCCAACTTACGGACGAACTCCGTTCCCGGATTCAAACAACGCTTAGCCTGACCGAGCTCGAAGATATTTACTTGCCATTCAAACCCAAACGGAAAACCCGTGCCACCCTTGCCAAGGAAAAAGGGCTGGAAGGGTTAGCCAAACTGATTATGTCGCAATCCAACCTGGTTGTCGAGAACAAGGCATATTCTTTCCTGAACGATGCGGTGAAGGATACGAAAGAGGCGATTGCCGGAGCTTGCGACATTATTGCGGAATGGGTGAGCGAAAGCGAGTCGGCACGAAATACAGTGCGTAATTTGTTTCAACGGCAAGCCAAACTGTCCACCAAGTTGGTGAAGGGGAAGGAGGCGGAAGGCGACAAATACCGCGACTATTTCGATTGGGAAGAACCGTTGTCCCGCATTTCTTCGCACCGGTTGCTTGCTATCTTACGTGCCGAAGCTGAAGGCGTCTTGCGGGTGAATGTAGCTCCCGAGGAAGACGAGGCGGTGGAGCGCCTTCAAAAACGATTTGTGAAGGCCG
>MKRS01000803.1 GCA_001897035.1 Bacteroidales bacterium 45-6 | reverse complement strand
TGTTACCGCGCTAACAGACAATGGCCGCTCTCCCTTGGCAAGCCAGGTCATTAAATTAGCCCCATAACACCCGAAGTCAATTATCGCTCCTCCTCCGTTTTTCACGGGGTCGGTAAGCCAGTTGAAGAAATCATCGCTCACCCCGATCTCTCTCGGCCCCTGGTGCCCGTGATGAAAAACCGCTTTTCGAAAATTACCGATATAGCTGCTGTCATATATCAGCTGATATGCTTTCGCCGTAGCGGGATACCAGGAAGTTTCATAATCAGTGAGCAGGAAAATATTATATTTTTTTGCAAGCGCCTCCATTTCCAACGCATGCTTTACACTAACTGCCAGAGGCTTTTCTACCATCACATGTATCCCTCTCGGCGCACAGGCTTTTACAACCGCCAGGTGATCATAGATCGAACCGAATGCCACTACCGCCTCCGGCTTTACTTTGTCCAGCATAGCATTAAGATCATCAAACATAATGCCGCGGTTCAGCTTATACTCTTGGGCAGATCTTTCTGAAAGCCCTTTATCAGGTTCATATATACCAACTACCTCCACAATATTGTCGGGTTTACGCCCCAGGATCCATGCGGAATGCCCGTGAGAGATGCCCGCTACGGCTATGCGCAATGGCGTCTCCTGCGCCGTGACAGCCGCACAACACAACAGGCAGGATACAAAACAAATTAAAAATCGAAAATGAAGCATTGTGGTAAGGTTACTGGTTACAGGTCTCAGGCACAACTTGTTACCTGATAGCTCACAGTCTATAGCTAATTCACCTCCAGCTCATCTTTAGATGGCAGCTTGGGGAACGGGGCATGCGGGTCGCGCTGGTACCAGAACACTACGGAAGCAATATCTGAGTGCTGGGCAAGATACCTTCCGCCACTGCGCCAGCCGAGATCCTGGATAGTGACTTTCAGATCTTTATCAAACCGTATCGGGTCCATAATATGCCAGCGGTACAGACCAAAGCGCTGCTGGGTTTTATATATACCATCCGGCTTGATGACCTGCAACAATCCCGAATAGGGACGGTTGAACACTTCATAGTTATGTGTAATCCTGTTCTCAAAATTATATGAGCCACAGAAATAATCTTCTGTGCCTGTTCCGCAAATAGTAGGGAATTTGGTATCACCGTCAATAAAAAACTTGATCTCTCCTTCGCCCCACCATCCATTATTATTGACGCCCCATGCAAGGTATACACCTACATACTGACCTTTCCCTTTAATGCCATCCACAATAGTATAGTCGGATGTCGTATTGGTATTGGCGCGACGGAACTGTGCATGAAAATAACCTGCATCCTCAGGCACTTCTGTTAAAGTATAATCCACCTGGTAGTATAAAACCATTCTTTCCGTATTAATATTCTCCATGGTGATCCTGCATTTTTTCCGGAATGGCATTACCCAGTAACAATTAAAGGCGCTCCCGGGATTCACACAAACCGCAAGAGAGGCTAACGGCGCATACTCACCCCAGCCGTTACCAAAAAAATCGCCCACAGGGCATTCCACGGACGGTTCTTTCTCGTCATCCCAGTAAAAGCGAAGAATAGAATTCCTCCAGACTCCTGTCGGCGTCATCCATATATGCTGAATGGCTCCCGGGCCGTCAATATTTGCCAGGGTAAGCGTTTCACCGGGCTCTATAATTACAAACGGGTTCACTTTCCATCCCTGCCCGAGATCACGGGCAGCATTATGTGCATTGGCAACGTTACGCTTGTCCTTGTCTGCAGGGTTGGCCATACCTCCTTTTCCCTTTTCACCGGTAAAGTTCTCCGGGCTTACAGACCGCGTTTTAGCGTCAGACAGGCGGAACAGGTTGCCCATATTCATATCGAGCCCGTTAAAGTTGTTTTTTTGGGCAAAAGCAATAGTCAGTAAGCAAATGCATGCAAAGAAGCAACTGAAAAAATGTTTCATGTTTATGCTTGTTTTTATAATGAATCCCGAAAAATACAATTTCATGATCAGGAGGACAATGCAGTTTCCTTACCTGCAAGCATTACTTTCTGCACAGGTATTTTACCATAAATTACATCCATCGTCACTTTGCCATTCCTGAAATACACGTTCCCGAAACCTGTTTCCGTAGCAATAAAGGATGTAAAGTCTCCTATCTTTGAATCAACATATAACTTTTTATCAACAGCATCATACCTTACCCCGGTGAGGCCTTGCAGCAGCCCGTAGCTCGACAATGCCCTTCCATACCAGCTTCCGCATTCATATTCATTAAAAGGGTTCCGGATCTTGCCGCTGTACCTATTGCGGCAGGTACGTACAATTTCCGCCCCCTCCTCTACATTCCCCATCAGCATTAAATGCGACGCCACCTGATATTCTATGCCCGTCCATACCTCATCGCTGTATACAAAAGGCAGGGACAGTTTTCCACCCTTAGGCCAGGTGCACAGCAATAATCCACCCTCCTCTCCTACCGCATAGGCAGGACGTTGGGGATTGGCATGCTCACTGAGGTTTTTCTTCAGGTTATATTTATATACGGACAATAAATGAGATTTTACTTTAGCTGCATCCACAGGGTTGTCAAGCCCGCACATCATGGCAATCCATCCGCCTAATATACCGTCTGACAAACAACCTTTGCCATACTGGTATTTAGGTCCTTCTTTCTGCAATAAGGCTATGGCTTCGGCTGAGTATTCGCCCCCAAAAGATTTTCTGGCGGCTTCCACAGGATCAGGCGCGTTAAGCCCTTTATATTGAATCTGCTGAATGAAATATTCTCCATTATACAATTCACTCTCCATATACTTCCTGCCTTTTTCATACAGCTTCTGGTAGGAGGATATATTTATCTTCATGAATTTGCCCATCCTGCAAAAAGCATCCAGGGCGCCAAGATAAAAGCTGGTGCACATTCCATCCGGTCCCCAGAATTCTATGTCGTAGGTATTATGATGAGGCTCTTCTACCAGTCCTTTACCGCGGGGATCCCAGGTGCGGATACAATAATCCATGCTTTGCTTCACCAGCGGGAATAATTTTTTTAACCATTCGTTATCCCCGGATATCCGCCAGTCACGGTATACTTTCATTATCCCGCCAAGCTGGCCGTCTGCAGCAGCATAAAAAGTATGGGTGGCGGGGCTGATCGGTATATTGGATCTAAAGTTCTGATGTCCTTCTTCATTCTGGCTTTCGCAAAATTCCGTATGTCTCAGTGTGCGCTCAAGGGAAGGAAACAAATGCGCAATGGCCTGCGCATAATTCCATACATGCGTGCATGACCCGTGACAGCAGCCTCCTTCATCGCCACAACCTTCAAAATTCCATAACCTTCCGTCATACTGCCGCATTACCGTTGGCGTTTTAAGTATTGTAAGATTGGCAGTTACGGCTTCCATCACTTCTGCAGGAAGGGTGCTGGCATAAAAAGCTTTGGTAAAAAGTGCTGTTTTCTCCTGCAATGCATCATACTGCTGTCTCCAGTAATCTGTTACATCCCCAATATCCTTAAACCTGCTGCTGTACCAAGGGTGGTAATTGACCTGCTGCGTATCTATTTTGTCGCCGAGCTCATCTGATGTATTACAGCAACCCGGACTGATGCATTTCTCTTTATCCCTGCTTACATCACCTATATGCATATCCGAAAAAGGTATATACCATGACATTAATACCCGGATGATCTTCTTTTCACCCGGCAGTAAAGAGAAAGGCACAAAGACAGAAGCGCCGGGAGCATCGGATTCGACCGGTGGGTTGTTTTTTATTTCGCCGTCCCTGATAGTATTCCATATCATAGTAAGCGGGTCCCACCACCCGCCACGAAACCAGCAATGATCCACCACCGCATTCGTATCGTCGGTGAAGACGGCGAAATCACCCTGTAATTGTGGCTTTTCAGTAGTGCCGTTTTGCGACAGTACAAAGCCGTTCCGCATTTTCTTTATGGTTCCCTTCTGTTCATCAGTAACCATGAAGTTCCTGGAGTTATAGGAAAACACAGCTTCCGCTTTTGTATTAGAGGTATTGGTAAAATGATATTCCAGCGAGCCCACAGGCAGGCTAGAGTTATCTGCATCTCCGGGAATGAAAGGGCTCCAGCCTTTCAGTTCCACAGCCAGTGGAAGGTCTTCATCTTTAAGAGTAATAGTGCCAAAGGGGAAATTGGTATTGAACATAATATTACGAAACCGCGGCAGTCCATAAGTGGTCATGGGAGCGCCATTGCCGGTATCGGGTCTGCCGAATATCTTCCATTCCGGGACGGGTCC
>MKRS01000802.1 GCA_001897035.1 Bacteroidales bacterium 45-6 | reverse complement strand
ACATTCGTCTATCTTTTCGAAATTAAACTGGCGCGAACCTTTCAGGAGAATCAATTCGTTGCGGAAAGTTTTCCAAATTCCAGAATGGATAAATTCTTCTGTGCTTTCGAAAAACAGCTTTTCTTTTTGATGGAAAGTAGCCGCGTTGCGCGAAATTTCTTCCCCGATCCCGATGATTTTGTCAATTCCTTTGTTGTCGATCAACTCGGCCACCCGATTGTAAAGGGTCTTGGGTAGCATCCCCGACTGAGGAATGTCCGACAAAATCACCACTTTACGCAGAGATTCGGCCGTGGCCCTTTGCTGCAGAAACCCGAGAGCTATTTCCAACGAATTGATGTCGGAATTGTAGCTGTCGTTGATAAGAATACAGTTGTTTTTACCCGGACGCACATCCAAACGCATAGCCACAGGCTCCAACCTTTTCATCCGCTCCTCAATATCTTTGGACGGGGCTTTCAGGTAGAGTATCGCCGCCAGACAGTTGATCGCATTCTCGATGGAGGCATCGTCGTTGAAAGGTATTTCGAACTTACTGGTGAACTCCAGAATCGAATATTGGATCACAGTGCTTGTTTCTTTCTTCTCTATTTTGAGTATTTGCAAAGGACGGTCGGTGTTGAACTCCAACTTTCTGGTCCAAGCCATCGCTTTCTGGGAGAGGCACGCAATGTCCAGGCATTTCTGGATCAGCGGGTTGTCTCCATCGCAAATAATCACGTCCGCATTTCGGAAAAGCTCCAATTTTTCGAGGCACTTTTGCTGGAGGGAGGAAAAATTTTCCTGGTGCGCCTCTCCTATGTTTGTCAAAATGCCAATGGTGGGGCGGATGATACTTTGCAGGTTCTGCATCTCGTCCACCTGCGAAATTCCAGCCTCAAATATCCCCAACTCGGTCTGTTCATTCAATTGCCACACCGAAAGAGGAACGCCGATCTGCGAATTGTAGCTCCTGGGTGAACGGGTGATGGTGTAATCCTCCCTCAGCAACTGGTAGAGCCACTCCTTGACAATGGTTTTGCCGTTGCTACCGGTGATTCCGATAACGGGTATGTCAAATTTCTTCCGGTGGAAAGAGACTAATTTTTGCATGGCCTGCAA
Source organism: Bacteroidales bacterium 45-6 (assembly GCA_001897035.1). Lineage (GTDB taxonomy): Bacteria > Bacteroidota > Bacteroidia > Bacteroidales > Dysgonomonadaceae > UBA1309. The sequence continues at coordinate 3,166 of MKRS01000802.1, read as the reverse complement.
AGGATCTTTCACCACTAAGAAGTTAGCTCCCGAAAGCTTTCCCCATGCAGGATCCAGTTCTTTCACCACAAAGTTACGCACCTTCATGTCATAGAGCTCGGGAATGTATTTGTGCCCATCGTTATTGGGCGTTTTCAGAGCAAAAAACAAGCTCTGGCCTGCATAGAAAACCTGCCTGCTGTCGGTGAGCAGAACGCTTATTTCCGCATCCAAAAAAGTTGCTTTGGAAGCGCCAAGAATCTGTGCTATTTTATGAATAGAGTAGGTCATTTCGATTGAAGGAAAAATTTTATTCTAAGATATAGCTTTTAATTTGATCGATCTCCTTATTGCAGTTTAAATATGGGTAATCATTTGCAAATATCCATAATTTATCCAATGTTTTTTTTAAAAAAACCTGGTGTTCGGCATTTTCAAGCCGAAACGGGCGGTGGGCAATCGCCTTGAATAGGGGTTGCCACCGGGCTATGAGGCGGTTTGTCTCATCGTCAAAGTAAGTTTCGGAGAACTTTTTCCAGCAATAGCCGATTGCCGTATCGTTGGGGTGGATCATGTCCTCGGCATAAAAGCGGTAATCGCGCAACTCGTCCAGAATGAGTTCATAGGATGGAAAATAAAAGACTTGAGAAGGAAACGATCGCTGAAGTTCGTCGATCGCCAGAAGCAGAATCGACTTGCTGAGTTGGTTTTCGTGCGCTCCATCCTTCCAGTGGCGGATCGGACTCACCGTAAAAAGGAAGTTCATCTCGGGCCGGATTGCCAAAAGACGATGAATCAGCGCAGACCATTCTTCCACTATCTCTTCAAACGACAGCCTTTTCCGTTCAAAGAGGGAAGCAGGAAGCTTGTGGCAATTGTTCACAATTTGTCCTGTTTGTTTCCAAGAATAAGTATAAGCTGTGCCGAAAGTGACAAGCAAATTGTCCATTTCTCGCACGCGAGAGGCACTTCTACGTGCAGAATACCTGATCTTGTCGAGGTAAGCCTGCGGATCGCTCTCCGAAAATTCGCCATGATGCATCAAGGAAAAATACAACCCTTTGTCGTGCAGAATATCTTTTTCCGAAAATGGATACTCATCCAGCAACATATTGATTATCTTGGCTGCAGACATGGGGTTATAAACAATCCCGAAAGGGTTCATCTCTATTTCAAACTTATTATCGAGCAGCAAACGGCCGATATTTTCAGCAAAACATGAACCCAATAGTATATGTTGTTGTTTATGATTCATCCTTAACGGTGACTGGGGAATGTCAACTTGAGTTCTAAAATTCATACAAGATTATTTTTGTATTATCGGAACACAATGTACTACGCCTTACAAAATTAGGAAAGAATCAAGATGAATGGGGTATTTTATTGTGGAATTTGCTGTTTTTTTAACTTGCCCAAAGGTCAAAATCGCGATCAGGCGGCGAAGGGAGATAAAAAAAAAAGGTTGTCATCACGACAACCAATCTTCATTGTTTAACCTTAAATCTAATACCATGAAAAACACATTGCAAATGTAAGGCTTAATTTTCACCTCCGCAAGAGATCGGAGAAGGAATTAGTGTGTTTTATACATTTTTTGCAAACCGTCTGTTATATGCAAAAAAACGGTGACGCTTACCATTTAGGATTGGTTCGACTCAAAGCTACTTTTTTTCAGGAAATACTTGCAAAAATTGCTCTTTTGAGAAAAAAATGCGGAGTCGCGCGTGATCTCACGAAATTATTTTTTATTTTTGTTTTCATAATAGGCGCAACCTTTATCTAATACGCACAAACGTTTTTTAGCAATATTATGATTTTAGCGGTATTAACATTGTAAATATCAAAAAAGTAATGAGCATTCGTTATTCAAAGTATATAACTCCACTGTCCGTATCATTGGATGTTTTGACAATATGTGGACTGTTTTTCTTATTTAATTATATTGTTGACAGCAATCTTGGAATCACCAGAAGTATTGTTGGGGGGTTAGTCAATTATTATAAAGTATTCATTTTATTTGTCTTCAGCTGGTATTTCATCACGCAAAAGACACGGATATACTCGTTGCACCGCGGCACTGAATTTGTGACGATCATCAAAAGAATCGCCTTGCAAGTAATCCTGTTCGGCATCATTGTATTTGGGGTTTCCGGTATGAAGGGAAGCTATTTGTCGAATGGACCATACGCCTTCTATTTCTTGCTATCGCTATTCTTCTTGGCCTTGATATACCGCACCTCCTTCTTCCTTTTGATTCGATCCCACCGCATGAGAGGAGGAAATGTGAGGAATGTGGTGTTTGTGGACAAAAACGACAACACACACAAGCTGATCAATCTCTTTGAAAAATACAATATTTATGGAATGAAAACCGAAGCCTGTTTCTTTGGGGACGAAGACTTGCTCTCTTCCAGGTCTTACACCCGGAGATACAATGCCCAGGAATTGGATAAGTTCGTCAAAGAGAATGACGTTGCTATCATGTTTTTGTCCATGTCTGGGAGATTGGAGAACAAACTGGATGAAATAAACGAGATTGTGGACAGAAACCATTTGCGTATCATCTACATTCCAAAATCAGCTTTTGACCTTTCGGGTGGTGTACGGATGGACTTTTTTTACGGATTCCCAGTGCTGGTGACCGAAAGATTGCCCCTCGACTTGCCCATCAACCGGGTACTAAAACGGGCATTCGACATCCTGTTCTCGTCTTTTGTGATTCTCACCGTACTTAGTTGGCTATACCCTATCATCGCCTTGCTCATCAAATTGGATTCCAAGGGCGATGTCTTGTTCATACAGGAAAGAAACGGGCTGGATGGAAAGCCCTTTGGCTGCTACAAATTCCGCACCATGCGCCCAAGTGAAGATGCGGGAATCAAATCGACAGTAAAAGGCGACAAACGAATCACGAAGATTGGAAAATTTCTTCGCAAGACGAGCTTGGACGAGTTTCCTCAATTTCTCAACGTGTTCAAAGGGAACATGTCCATCGTTGGCCCTCGCCCCCACATGGTTTACCAAGACGAACACTACAACAGCCTGCTGCCCAAGTATTGTGTCCGCTATTATGTGAAACCAGGCATCACTGGATTGTCGCAGGTGTCAGGCTACCGGGGCGAGATCCGCACGGACGAAGACATGGAGAACCGCATCATCACCGACATGTACTACGTCCGCAAATGGT
>MKRS01000801.1 GCA_001897035.1 Bacteroidales bacterium 45-6 | reverse complement strand
AAATGGAGGACGAGGTGAAAGAACAAGACAAGATTAAGCAGGAAACGGCACCGCCGCCTCCACCCATGAAAAGTACCATCAAGTTTACTCCTCCTGAAATCACTGAAGAGAAAATCAACAAGGATGACCAGATGAAATCTCAGGACGAGTTGAACGAATCGAAGGTGACTGTTTCCGTGGCTGACGTGAAAGGTACGGACGACAAGCATGGTGTTGACATCGCCGACCTGAAAGACAACAAGGTTGTGGTTCAGGAAGAAGAAGAAAAACCATTTGTCGGCGTTGAACAGATGCCCCAGTTTCCTGGCGGAGAAAAGGAATTGATGACTTATTTGTCAAAGAACATCAAATACCCGACTATCGCCGCCGAGAACGGTATCCAAGGCCGCGTGACTCTTCGTTTTGTTGTTAGCAAAACTGGTGACATCACCGATGTGAATGTAATCAAGGGACTTGACCCTTCTTGTGACAAGGAAGCTATCCGCGTGGTAAAGAATATGCCCAAGTGGATTCCTGGAAAACAGAATGGTAGAAACGTACCCGTGTACTACACCTTGCCAGTTTCGTTCAGACTTCAATAATGGGAATGTAGAAACGATTTAATAACTTTCATAAAAGAGAAGGTACTTATATTCAATAAGGTATCTTCTCTTTTTCAATAAAAAAAGAATTAAGAAATGGGACTATTCAAAGATTCAACCAATATCCGGATTGTCTTCGGCATATTTATGGTAGCGATTTACCTCGGCATGGCCTATGTGTTTGCAGTTATCAACCCCTTGGAATTATCTCGACCATTTGCCATCATAATAGGCATTTTGTTGTTTATTTATGGCATTTTTAGAGCTTTTCGGCTTTGGAGACAAGGAAATTAAAAGTTTTTATAGATTTGTGATACGTCTTGGTTGGCGGATTTGATTACTTTTGTCAACAATGTGATTCATTAAATAAAGGTAATCAGTGATAAAAAATTGGGCTTCAGTTGTCCGGAGGTTTACTTTACAAATAATGTTATCTCAAATTAAACGAAATTCAGTTTTATCCATCAAAAGAACAAAGGTCATTCATCATTCGATTCAATCATGAAATAGAGCATGACTTATTAATAAACCACCAAAATCAATAATTAAAAACATCGTGCGGCGTTCCATGCCGCCTAATAGGAAAAATCGCATGAAAAAACAGATATTGGCATCCATGGCTTTCTTGATCTTATTTTCGGCCTCATGCACTAAGTCGAAAATAAGAAGGACAGACACCGAAACAAGTGGTTCGGCGTTCTTCACATGCGATGAGAATTTCTCGAAAGTCATCAATGAGGAGGTAACTATCTATCAATCAAAATACAACGAAGCAAGGCTCACACCCGTTTTCACCGACGAAGTGAACATCGTCAAGCTGATGCTCCAGGATAGTATCCGCTTGGCATTCACATACCGGGAATTGACTCCGGCCGAAAAAAACATAATAAAGGAGAAGCAAAGAACCCTTCGCTCCTTGAAGGTGGCCACCGATGGAGTTGCCATTATCATAAACAAAGCAAATAATGATTCGCTGATAAGCATTCAAGCGTTGAAAAAAATATTGGCAGGAAAAATCACGAAATGGAACGAGGTAAATCCTGTCTCGAAATCAAAGAATTCGGACTTGATTCGGGTCGTCTTTGACAATCCCAATTCCAGCACAGTCCGCTACCTGAAAGATTCCATTGGGGGAGGTGTCCCGTTGGCAAGTACCTTGAGGTCGCTGAAAAATAGCGATGAGGTATTGGACTTTGTTTCCAGAACTCCTAATGCAATGGGTATTATCGGTGTTAGTAGAATAAGCAATTCGAAGGATACCACCAACCTCACCTTTGATGATAAAATCCGCGTGATGTCCGTCAGCATGAATGATCCCGCTTTTGCAGACGAGAGCTACAAGCCTTATGCTGCATATTTGGCCTTGGGCTACTATCCACTCGTGCGTAATGTGTATATGCTGCTGACTGATGTCAGGGGAGGGCTTCCTGCCGGATTCGCCTCGTTTGTTGGGGGAGATACCGGACAGAGGATTATTCTAAAGGCAGGTCTCGTGCCGGCAACAAAGCCCATGAGATTGATTTCATTGAAAGATAATTTTTAAAACATAATCAAATTAAAGAAAGAAATGAAGAAAAAATTTTTATTTACAGTTTTGTCATCATTGTTCTTGATGCCGGTCTTTGCTCAAACTCAGAGTTTGGGAGTAGCTTATTTGAGAACGGGTGAATTACAAATCGCAAAACAGATTTTTTCAAATGAAGTTGCCCAAGCTCCTGCCGCCTCAAACTATTACCTGGGAGAGGTTGCCTACTCCGAAGGAAAATTTGACGAGGCAAAGGCATTTTACAATAAAGCAATTGCTGCTGATGCAGAGTATTCGCTTGCTTATGTGGGTTTAGGCAAGCTTCTATTGAAATCGAAGAATGTCAAAGAGGCGGAAGATGCTTTTTCGTCAGCCTTGAAGAAGAACAAGAAGGATGTGGCGGTGAACGTGGCAATTGCAGAGGCGTACTTCGTGAATGGCGACGAGATCAAAGCCAATCAAAAAATAGACGACGCCTTGAAGGCCGACAAAAAATCTCCATTGATATACATTTTGCAAGGGGAAATGATCGAGTCCAAGGGAAATCCCGGCGAGGCCGCAGGCAAGTACGACATGGCTAACTATTTCGATCCGAACTATACATTGGCTTACCTGAAGTCAGCGAAGGTATATGAAGGCATTAATTCGGAGCTGGCCATCGAAAAGTTGAAGAAAGTATTGGAAATCAATCCTAACTATTCCATCGCCTATCGCGACCTGGGCAAAATCTACACTACAAATGGATTTTATCCCCAGGCCATCGAGGCATATCAGCAATACTTCAAGAACAAGACTTATTCTGTTACGGATATAACTAAGTTTGCTTCCGATTATTATTTCACCAAGAAGTATGCTGATGCCATAGCATTGTTACAAGAAGGTTTGGCTATTGAACCCAACAATTTCGTGCTGAATAGGCTTTATATGTACAGCCTTGCCGATTCCAAAAATTATACGGACGCATTGCCTGTGGCGCAGAAATTTTTTAGCTTGGAGGCCAAGAAGTCTGACAAAATCTTACAAGACTATATGACTTATGGTGACATATTGGCCAAAAATAATCAGTTGACTGCCGCCATTGACCAATACAATGCTGCCATCGCGATAGATCCTTCAAAAGTTACGGTCTATAAGGACATTGCGACCGCATTTTCAGAAGCAAGCAAATATCCAGAAGCTGCCGACTACTACAATATGTATGTGACAAAGGCCGATACTACTACGCTTGAAACCAGTGACTTCTATAATATGGGAAGATATTACTATTATGCTGCAAGCGGCTTGAAGGATTCCACAAGCGCCTCCGCGAAGGAAAAGGCTAAGGCTTTCTTGAAATCTGCAGATCAGGCTTTTGGCGTGGTTTCCGTTCGCAAGCATGATAGCTACTTGGGTTATCTGTGGAGAGCCCGTACAAATGCTATCCTTGACCCTGAAACTACCGAAGGCTTGGCAAAGCCTTATTATGAGCAAACCGTAGCTGTTATCAGCGCCAAGGAAAATGGTGCAACCAATAACAAATCCGAATTGATCGAAAGCTACCGCTACTTGGCGTATTACTACTACTTGAAAGCGGACAAGGCAAACAGCATCAGCTATTGCAATAAGCTGCTCTCGTTAGATCCGGAAAATCAAACAGCGAAAGCCATATTGGGTGACTTGAATAAAAAGTAACCTGGGGGCGGCTCTTATCAGGCTGCGCAAACCCGGATGATGATAGAAAGCACCTCTTCCGTAATGAAATGGAAGAGGTGCTTTTCTGTATTAAGTGCTGATTCATAATTGACAAAAATGATAAGTTTTCAACAATAAATGAATTGTTTGGTATAATTAACACTAATATACGGCAATTTATTCTTTAATTTGCCATCTAAATAATAGGAATCATAATGGGTAAAATTATCGCTTTAGCAAACCAGAAGGGTGGCGTTGGCAAAACGACCACCACGATCAACCTTGCAGCCTCTTTAGCCACACTTGAAAAGAACGTATTAGTAGTCGATGCCGACCCTCAGGCAAATGCCTCTTCAGGTTTGGGAATCGACATCAAACAGGTTAAAAACACAATATACGAATGCTTGATTTCCGGGGAAATACAGCCGGAAACGATTCTTAAGACTGAGTTTGAAAGATTGGAGATCATCCCCTCGCACATCAACTTGGTGGGAGCTGAACTCGAAATGTTGAACCT
>MKRS01000800.1 GCA_001897035.1 Bacteroidales bacterium 45-6 | reverse complement strand
ATGTGTTGGGGGTTGCTACTCTATTCTTTTGCGGATATAGTTATAGTGGGATTTTATGTGGAGAGGGTTCTTCCAAGAATTACAGTATTTAAGCAGATAAAAGTAATATTGCCTGTTCTTGTTTTATCGATAGCTATGGGAGTATGTGTGAAATGTGCCAGTTTCTTGTTTATGGCACCTTTTCTCCAATTGTTGGTTGGAGGAATTGTTGGAATTTTGGTTTACGGTCTTGGTTCCCGATATATAGGTTTTGATATTTTTCGTTATATTTCAAAAAAGAACGATGATGAACATAATATGTGCGACTGACAATAACTATGTGCAGCATTGCGGGGTCATGCTGACCTCATTGTTTGAAAACAATAAAGGAGAGGAAATAGTTATATATGTATTTACTGCAGGACTGTCAGCTGCGAACCTAAGGAGTTTGCGGGCGATCGTTGAGGAAAGATACTTTTCCAAACTTATCTGTTGCCAGATAAGTCCGGAAAAGGTTAGGGATTGTCCTGTCAGGGATGGAGATCATTTGTCTATTGCGGCATATTATCGTCTTATGGCTCCAGAAATTCTGCCAGTGGAAGCGACTAAGGCTCTGTATCTGGATTGCGATATTATTGTCAATTCGTCATTGCGTGATTTGTGGGCTATTGATTTGTCCAATTTCGCCTTAGGGGCTGTGGATGAGATGGGATGCCATCTGGATGATGTATTTGATAGGCTCGGGTATGATAGGCAATACGGATACTTCAACTCCGGAGTTTTGCTGTTTAATTGTACCTATTGGCGGGATAATAATCTTGTGGAAAAATGTTTTGATTTTATCCAAAATCACAATGATCGGATAAAATTTCATGACCAAGATGTTTTAAATGCAATATTACATGCTAATTGTCTTCACATATCCTGCAAATGGAACATGGAAGAGGCTTTTTTTTGGGATAAGGTTGTTTCTGCAAACCTTCATAATTCGGATCTCTTGAAAGCGGTGCGTAATCCATCCGTATTGCATTACACTTGGAAGCCCAAGCCATGGGAACCAGCCTGCTTTCATCCAATGAAACATTTGTATTACCGTTATTTGGGTATGACTCAGTGGAAATCTTACAACCCAGGGTCAGATTTGATAAAGGAAGCAATCCATCTGTTGAAAACCTTGTTGGAGAATTTAAGACTCTATAAAAGAATTTATTATAAATGAGAATTTTGCATGCTATTTTTTCTTTTCATGTTGGTGGAGCTGAAACCATGTTGGTGGACATTCTAAATCACCAGGTAGAAAAGCATGAAGTTGCCTTGGTTGTCGTAAATAATTTGTATTCAAATTGTTTATTGTCTAAAATAGATTGTAGGGTAAAGGTATTTCTAGTGGGGAGGCCGGCTGCAAGCAAAAATATGTGGTATTTCTTTAAGTTGAATAAATATGCGCTTTGGTTTCAACCTCAGATACTTCACTGTCATGATGCAAATATATGTAAATATATACTGCCCATAAATACAATGAAAAAGGTATATACAGTGCATGGCCCCAATTTGCCTTTGTCCGGGATAGAGTGTTACGATTCAGTGGTAGCGATATCGGATGGTGTAAAATTGGATGTGTTGGATAGGACTGCTATTGTTTCGGAGAAGCTATACAACGGCATTGATGTTAGAAAGATATCGCCTAGGGAGTCGCCCTTTGCTTCTAATGGAAGCTTTAGGATAATACAGATTGGGCGGTTGTTAGATGAAATCAAGGGGCAGAGTTTGGTTATTAGGGCTTTGTCTTTGTTGAAACAAAAAGATTTGGGGGTTGAGGTTTCCATTGACTTTATTGGAGCAGGAAGTTCAGAATCAGCCTTGAAGGAAATGGTAGCCCAATTGGGTCTTCTTGATCATGTGCGTTTTTTAGGATTAAAGGATCGTGAATATATTTATTCTCATCTGAAAGAATATGACTTATTGGTGCAGCCGTCTTTATTTGAAGGTTTTGGGCTGACGGTCGTAGAGGCAATGGTCGCAGGATTACCAGTTCTTGTATCGGATGTTGAAGGTCCGATGGAAATTATCAAAAAAGGAAAATACGGATTTTATTTCGAATCAAATAATGTGGATGATCTGGTGCGGAAATTAGTGTCTTTGATTAAATCCCCAGAGAAGAGGCTTTGGATGGCAGGACTGGGACAACAGTATGCCATGGATAACTTTGACATAGCCGTCACGGTCAAGAATTACGAAAACTTATACAAGGGGCTATTGGGGTAGGCTTTTCGAAGAGTATGATCTTCCTCTTGGGTGAAAAACAATATGAATGATTTGATCGTATGATATGGATGTATGAAAATTTTACTAGTAAATAAATTCTATTATCCTCGAGGAGGTGATTGCATCGTGGCAATGAATACCCAAAAGATATTGGAAGATCATGGCCACGAAACAGCTTTTTTTTCGATGCAGTATCCTGAAAATATTTCATCGGAGTATGATTCTTTTTTCCCGGAAGAAGTTTCATTCTCGGGCGGGGGGATTTCAGGAAAAGTTTCAGCGGTGAAAAGGCTTCTTGGAAGAGGCGAGGTGGCGAGCAAGTTTACGGCTTTGCTGGATGACTTTTGCCCCGATGTAGTCCATTTGCATAATGTGCACTCATATCTGTCGCCAATTGTGGCTGAAATAGCAAAAAGCAGAGGCGTGAGAGTGGTGTGGACGCTTCATGATTACAAATTGATATGCCCGACATATTCTTTTTTGCGTGAAGGGAAAGTTTGCGAACTCTGCCTGACTCAACCGACAGCTGTTGTGACAACCAAATGCATGAAAAGGAGTCTTTCAGCGAGCTTGATTGCATATATGGAGGCTATCGTTTGGAATAGGGAAAGATTGATTCGCAATACGGATGTTTTTATTTGTCCAAGCCATTTTATGGCAGAGAAAATGAAACAAGGAGGATTTCCTCCATCGAAAATAGAAGTGTTGCCAAATTTCGTGTCAATGGAACAAACCGGCGACACGCCGGTTCATCGAGAAAAGGCCTACTGTTATATAGGGCGGCTCTCAGAGGAAAAAGGGGTCAGGATGCTGCTGGAAGTTGCTTCAAGATTGCCTTACAAGCTATATGTGGCAGGAACAGGACCTTTGATTTCTGACTTGGAACGTTATTTCCAGCAAGAAAACATTGTTTATTTGGGTCAGTTGTCTAAAAATCAAGTATATGATTTACTCCAAAAGGTTTCGTTCTTAGTCGTTCCGTCAATCTGGTACGAAAACAACCCCTTGAGCGTGATCGAATCGCTTTGTCTTGGGACTCCCGTCCTGGGTGCTGCGATTGGTGGCATACCTGAGTTGATAGAGGAAGGCAAGACGGGACTATTATTTCAGGCCAGTAATGCGGATGATCTTAAAGAAAAGATTTCATCCTTTTTTTCTCAAATAGAAAAGAAAAGAGATTTTCAATCGTCGGAGATTGCCTGTGATGCTCAAGATCGTTTCTCAGAAGCGGGATATTATCAAAAGTTGATGGCTATATATTTTAATTGAAAACTACATGAAGAATACCCTTTTGGTTGATTTCAAACCTGATGCGGGTTGGCCGTTTGGAGAGTCGTTAAGAGAAACCCTGGGACAAGATGTCGATGTGGAGTTTTGTGTTAGTAATGGCAGTAGGAATTCCCGCTTCGCTGATTTATTCAGGATATTAAAATACTTTCTGTTTCCTTTAAGGATGGTCCTTCGGCGTAGGGAATTGGGGCGAGTGATCGGATATCAACAATTCTATGCCTTGAACTTTGCATTTTTCTCTCGCTTGTTTGCTCTCAAAAAAGTCAATGAGTTGATTGTCCTTGAGTTTATCTATAAAAAGAAAGAGGGCTTTCTTGGTAAGATATACCATCGCTATATGGAATTTGTCGTCAATAGCAAATACATTGACCTGTTTATCTGTTTTTCGAAAGAAGAATGTACGTATTATAGCAAACTATTCCATCTGCCGGGTGCAAAGTTTCAGTTTGTAAGATTAGGAATGGAGCGTCTCCATACACCACCCGGAGATGCTGTTCTCCTGTCGGAAAAGTATATTTTTTCAACGGGTCGTAGCAATCGTGATTATGACTTTCTTGTTGATTCTCTTAAAGATGCTAATTATAATGTGCGTATTGCTTGTGATATTTATAAACGACAAACCACAAGGAACGTAGTCATTGACAATGATTGTTTCAACGACAAGATGCTTCACTATATGCGTAATAGCTATTGCGTGGTGATTACGCCAAAGGATGCCTCTATTTCGGCAGGACAATTGGTGATATTGCAAGCGATGCAAATGGA
>MKRS01000799.1 GCA_001897035.1 Bacteroidales bacterium 45-6 | reverse complement strand
GAAGTAGTCGGTGGAGGAATGTCTGGTGATGCTTATCACCTCACTGCTTCCCATCCTGAAGGCTGCGGTGCTAAATTGGTGATGAAGCGTGCTTTGGAAGACGCTGGAATGACATCGGGTGAAATCGATTACATCAATGTGCATGGAACTTCCACTCCGGTGGGTGATCCATCTGAATTGAAGGCCATCAAGGAAGTGTTTGGCGAGGATGCTTATCGTTTGAATATCAGTTCTACAAAATCGATGACAGGCCACCTCCTGGGTGCCGCCGGTGCATTGGAAGCTATATTTAGCATTTTGGCTGTGAAAAACGATGTGATTCCTCCTACAATCAACTTCACTGAAGGCGATGAAGACGAAGAAATCGACTACAAATTGAACCTCACACTCAACAAAGCCCAAAAACGGGTTGTTAATGCAGCCCTTTCGAATACATTCGGCTTTGGAGGACATAACGCTTGCATTATCGTTAAGAAGTTTGAGAAGTAGAAACGCCATATCAAAGCTATATAGAAGCATAAGGTTACTCCCCAAGAGGGGGAAGGAACCTTATGCTTCTTTTTTTAAGATACTTGGGTTTTATCCCTACCACATAACCCTTTACGAGCAAGCCTTGTTGCACAAGTCGTCTTCCATCAAGCTCAAAAACGGGAAATGGATCAACAACGAGCGGCTTGAGTTTTTGGGCGATGCCATCTTGGATGCCATTGTGGCAGACATTGTGTTCAAGCAATTTGAATACAAGAAAGAAGGATTCCTGACCAATATCCGTTCCAAAATAGTTCAGCGCGACACGCTCAATAAGCTGGCGGTGGAAATTGGGCTGGATAAACTCATCAAGACTTCCACTCGCAACCTTTCGCACAACACGCACATGTACGGCAATGCGCTCGAAGCATTGATCGGAGCCATCTATCTGGATCAAGGCTATCGGGTGGCCAAAAAATTTGTGGACGAGCGGCTCATTAAGGAGTTTCTGGATATGGATCGTGTGGCTCGCAAGGAGGTGAATTTCAAATCTCGTCTCATTGAATGGAGTCAAAAGAATAAAGTGGAAGTGCAATTCAACCTCATAGAAACTTTCACAGACAACTACAATAACCCTGTGTTCCAGTCGGAAGTGGTGATCGGGAATGTTCAGGTTGGCACAGGCAGTGGTTATTCCAAAAAAGAGTCGCAGCAGAATGCGGCCAAAATGGCCATCAAAAAGCTGAAATCTGACTTGCAGTTTGCCGAAAATCTAATCGAATCGAGCAGTACCCTGAAGAAGGCATCCGGCGCAATTGTTCCTGATTCCGGCGAATTCTCTCTGGAAGAAGATTCCTCTGAAAATCAATAATAAGTAATAAGAGTGATTTGTTGTTGTGAAATGCATAAGCTGATAGCCAATAGCTTTTAGCCATTAGCCTTTTCTAACTGCTATCAGCTGATAGCTAAAGGCTGTACTTTACGCTAAAAATACGACAATTTATTTTTCCATTTACTTAATAGGTATTTTCCTAACAAAAAAACACAGCCCGAAAATCTTCAGACTGTGTCTCCCTCTGCAGTTAGAACTTGTTATTTCTATCTTCTGTTTCCCATCGCAATCATAATATAATAGATCAATGTGGCAAGTGAACTTAGAGCAGCCACCACGTAGGTGTAAGCAGCCCATTTCAAGGCATCTTCGGCCTTGTCATGGTTTCTCGCGCTGGTGATTCCCGCCGTGTTGAGCCAGGATAGCGCTCTCATGCTTGCATTGATTTCCACCGGTAGGGTGATGAAACTGAAAATGGTGGTGACAGCGAACAAGCCTATCCCCAGCGAAAGCAATCCGGGAAAGCTTTTTATCATCAACACCCCTGCCAGGATGACCCACATGACCCATTTGGAGGCAAAATTCACTGCCGGTACCAGCGCTGAGCGCATCTTCAGCGGGGTATAAGCCTGGGCATGTTGCACAGCATGTCCGCATTCATGGGCGGCCACAGCGGCTGCTGCCACGCTATTGCTGTGATAGACAGCATCGCTCAGGTTGACGGTCTTGTCGGCGGGGTTATAGTGGTCTGTCAAAGTTCCTTCCACCGATGTGACGTTGACGTCGTAGATGCCATTGTCGCGCAGCATCTTTTGGGCAACGTCGCGTCCTGTCATTCCATTGTCCAATGGAATCTGGGAATATTTCTTGAACTTGCTGTTCAATCTGGATGAAACAATCCATCCTAAAAGGCCAAATACAATAATTAGAATCCAAGAAATCATAGTTATAAAGTTAGTTTAGTTATTACTGATTTTCTTTTCTGTTTAACACTTAATCCAATTCAAAAGTTGTGCCAAATGTCCTTTTGTCAGTAGGTGAATCGCAAAAATAAAGGAATCCGGAGAAAAAATCAGGGAAAAGCAGATTTTAAAACATTTATTGAGAATCTTTTATTATCTTAGACTTTGGAGTTTCTTGCCGGATTCCATTGCCTTGAATACGTGGTTCCGTGCCGACCGGGTGGCCGGAGTGAGCATTGCCGGGTCCATAATTTCGAGAAGGGAACGTAGCTCGTTGGAAAGTTCGGGAATTTGGCGGCACATCTCGTAGGCCAGCTTTATGCAGAGGGACTGCACGCCCGGCAGTTCGTCTTTCGACATCATTTTCTCCAAGCAATAATCGAGGAAGTCCACCCTTGGAGGTGTGGCCAAAGGTTGGCGATAGAGAATTTGCAAGACGATCCGTCGTTTACCGCTATGCCTTTCGCTGATTGCCTTGTCGATCAGCCTGTCTTGCTTGTCGTTGAGCCATTTATTGTCCTCGGTCGAGAAATGGCTAAGGATCCATGCAGCCTGGAAGGACACCGTTTCGTCCTCGTCAAAAAGCAAATCGTAGATCTCTTGCCTGCAACTGTTGTCTGTATGAGCCTGCGTGATGATTTCATGCACATCATTCAGGTTGATTCTTACTTTTAATGTTTCTCTCAATGCCATATTTGGTTCGCTCTAACGGAGTGTAAATATACAATTATCTTTTAGAATGAAAATGGCTTTAAGCTAACAACTATTAGCCTAAAAAAATATTGCGCGCAGAAGCCGATTGCATTTTCAGAAATACTTACCTTTGTGGCCGGTATGAAAACGACTTCTTCAAAGCTGCTACCAGATTCCCGCAATTCAATCACCGTGTCGCTGATTGTGGCGATTGCATTTTTCATGCAGAATTTAGACACGACATCAGTCAATACGGCCATTCCAGCTATGGCAAGGTCTTTTTCCGTGGATATGGTGAGCCTGAGTACAGGTATCACTTCCTACTTGATTGCCTTGGCGATTTTTATTCCCATCAGCGGTTGGATTGCCGACCGGTATGGCACGCGCAAGGTGTTTTGTTCGGCGGTGGTGTTGTTTGTGATTGCCTCCGTGCTGTGCGGTGTTTCTCAATCATTGTTGCAATTTGTGTGTTGCCGCGTGCTGCAAGGTGCTGCCGGTGCGATGATGACCCCGGTGGGGCGGCTGGCTGTGCTGAAAGTCACTCCCAAGGAAAACTTGGTGACAGCCATTGCCTATATCACTTGGCCGGGTTTGGTCGCACCCATTGTAGGCCCGCTTGTGGGCGGATATTTGGCAACGTATTGGACTTGGCACTGGATTTTCTACCTGAACATTCCCTTGGGCATTCTTTGCGTCGCCCTTGGCTGGCATTACATTCCAGCGGAGGAGGAAACCGACAGCGGAAAGCCCAACTTTGACTTGTTTGAGTTTTTGATTAATGCCACGGCCTTGGCCAGTTGCATGTATGGCCTGGACGCGATGAGCCATAAGGAAAATCCTTTTTGGTTGTCGTTGTGCTTTGTTTTTGTGGGTATTTTGCTGCTGGCCTTCAATAGGTATTATTCCCGACGGCTGGAACACCCGTTGATAGACTACTCGGTGTTGGACGTTTCTACCTATCGTATAACGATTTTCGTGGGCTCCATTTCGCGGATGGTCATCAATGTTGCCCCTTTTCTGGTACCGCTGATGTTTCAGGCTGGGTTTGGGTTGAATCCTTTCGAGTCGGGCATGTTGTTTTTAGCCACGATGGCCGGCAACTTGTTTATGAAACCGATTACAATCTGGGTAATGCGGGAGTTTAACTTTAAGTCCGTGTTGATTGTCAATGGCTTTCTTGTCGCAATTTTCACCTTGCTCACTGCGTTTCTATTGCCAGCCACCCCAGTTGTGCTGGTGGTGGTTGTGATGTTCCTGTCGGGGATGTTTCGCTCCATGCAGTTTAGTGCGATCACTACATTGGCATTTGCCGATGTGCCCCAAGCCCGCATGACTCCTGCGAACACATTC
>MKRS01000798.1 GCA_001897035.1 Bacteroidales bacterium 45-6 | reverse complement strand
GGCATGGCCGAGAAGGGCGAAGAGCCTATGGAGTCCGCCAAGAGGGAATTGCTCGAAGAGACGGGCTATGGCAATGGCGTTTGGAGCCAATACATGGTGCTTTCGGCCAACCCTTCCACCCATTCCAATCTCAATTATTGTTTCCTTGCCGTTGGCGTGGAGAAAATTCAGGAACAAGAGTTGGAAGACTCGGAGGATATTACCGTTCACGTGCTGACGACCGGAGAAGTGAAAGAGCTACTCGGCAATGACCAGATAAGGCAGTCGCTGATGGCAGCTCCTTTGTGGAGGTATTTTTACGAAAACAAGTTGTAATAAACCTAAGAAAACTTATGCGGATGAAACTGACATATATCTATCATAGCTGCTTTGTTATCGAGAGCGAAAAGTTTACGCTCATCTTTGACTATTACAAAGATTCGGAAGAAAAATACATCCATGAGCATCTTGCTGACTTTCCGGGAAAGCTCTATGTTTTCAGCTCGCATTCGCACCGCGACCATTTCAATCCCGACATTTTGGAATGGAAAAATAGTCGTTCCGACATCCAGTATATTTTATCCAAAGACATTGTGGATCACGAGCTATACAAAGGGGATGGTGCTTTTATTATCGACAAGCTGGAAACCTTTACTGACGATTTAATTGCCGTGAAGGCGTTTGGATCGACAGACTTGGGCGTTTCGTTTTTGGTAGAAGGCGACGGGACGAAAATTTTCCATGCCGGCGATCTCAACAATTGGCATTGGAAGCAAGAATCCACCGAAGAAGAGGTGCGTGAAGCTGAAAACTTCTATTTGTCCGAATTGGCACATCTCGTGGACGAAACCCGCCACCTGGATGTTGCGATGTTTCCGGTGGATCACCGCTTGGGAAACGAATACACGCGGGGTGCGGAACAACTTCTCGATAAAATCAAAGTCGATTTGTTTGTACCGATGCACTTCTGGGAACATTATAAAGATGCAAACGCCTTTTCTGAAAAAGTGGAGGCGTATGGCGGTCGGTTTTTTGCCATACATAGACAGGGTGATTTTACTAACTTTTAAAAAACAATTCCACGCAAAGCCCGCTGAGGAATAAGAAATAAAATCTTGGCGTCCTCGGCAAAAAAACTCTGTGCCCTCTGCGTGAAAAAATACAATCACACGCAAACTACGCAAAGAAAGAAATATAAACTCTGAGTCTCGGCGAAAAAACATGTAACTTTGCCGCAAAACCATCCAGATTCTGAAATACATAAGACAACACATGAAGAAAACAACAAGGATCCTCCTGATGCTTTTTTGCATCCTGAACGCAATGACTTTAACCGCACAACAAAAGAAAGTTTACCTCTTTTCTTATTTCAAAAACAACGGTCAGGACGGGCTACATCTGGCTTACAGCACCGACGGGCTGAAATGGCTTGCCCTCAACAACGATTCCTCCTTTCTGAAACCGATGGTTGGCAAAGACCGCCTGATGCGCGATCCAAGCATCGTGCAGGACGACAAAGGCGTTTTCCATATAGTGTGGACATCGGGATGGTGGGACAAAGGAATTGGGTATGCCAGCTCCACCGATTTGAAACATTGGTCATCGCAGCAGAATATCCCCGTGATGAACTCATTTTCAAGAGCGCGCAATGCCTGGGCGCCCGAACTATTTTACGACCTGAAGTCAAAAACCTTTTACATCTTTTGGGCATCCACCGTACCGGGCATGTTTCCCGAATTACCTACTTCGGACAGCGAAAAGGGTTTGAATCACCGCCTATTTTACGTCACCACGAAAGATTTCAAGACTTTTAGCAAAACGAAAGTGTATTTTGATGGCGGATTCAGCGCGATAGATGGAACCCTACTCAAGAGGGACAATCAATATTGCCTGTTCATCAAAAACGAAAACTCCAACCCTCCCGAAAAGAATATCCGTGTCGTTTCCTCCAAAAAGCCCTACGGATTCAACCCGAAAACCGTTTCCCCTCCCATCACCGGCAACTATTGGGCAGAAGGCCCTTCTCCCTTGCAGGTGGGCGAATACGTGTATGTCTATTTCGACAAATACCGCGACCACCGCTACGGTGCAGTTCGCTCCAAAGATTTGGTGAATTGGGAAGACATATCGGACCTGATTTCATTCCCCGCGGGAACAAGACACGGAACGGCCTTTGCGGTAACGGAAGAGGAGTTCGGGAAGATGAATTTAGGTGGGCATTGAACGAGAGTACTCATTCAATTGCATTTTCTCCCTTTTCCGTAGGAAATACAGCTCGGTAGAACAGGATTCAGGCATCAGAGGAAATGGTAAAACTGGCATCCATTAGGATGCTATTGAATAAAATTTAAACAGCCTCTAAATTTTTATTTTGCTTTGTTTACCATTTCTGCAACCAGTTGAGCTGCATTATTAACTTTTGCCTTAACTATGTCTTCCCCATAAGTTGCAGCAAAGGCTTTCGCTATTTTTCCAAGCCCGTCTTTAGTACTGGTGGGACTTTGCATACTACTAACAATAACTTTCATTCCTTTTTCAATCGATTGTCCTCCAAATTTAGAGATATACCGAGTCATTACTTCCCAAAGAGCCATAAAATTTAATTTTTAAATTAAAAAATAAGTTATTTTATGTGTTTTTTATGCAATACATGGATTGCTAAACTAAGATAATATAAAGAGTTTTGATGGGACTCTTTTTTAGTCTCTATTTCCAGTACAAAGGACACAATCCTTTACCAAAATGATCTCCGATTTCGAGCATCTAGCATATGGAAGTCTTAATCTCTTTTACTTAATATTTTAATGTGGCAATATGTATACATTTTCTTTACCATCACAATATTCAATTGCAATCTCAACCTCTTCATTGTGCCTCATTGCTGCTTGAAATGGAATAATATCATCAAAAATCTGTCTTTGAAGTTTTTCAGTTTCTTTCATATTGAACTCTAATCGATTTTTCATTTGATTTATAGATGAACCATTCCAATCTGATTTCTTTTCACATTCATTTAATTGATTGAGTAATTGATCTCTTAATTTAATAAAAAATGAAATGTTTTCAGTGTCATCTACATCAAATTTTTCATTCAACATATTATTAACCAAAATATTAGTTTTTGAAATTCTGTTGATATCAGGATCAATGACTCGCAAGTTCATCTTAAGCTCTAAAATCGAACATTGATTATATAGCCTCTCCGCTACACTATGCATTGATAGGAAATACAAAATTCTTGATTCATAAAAATCTTTTATTATTCCTTCTGCATTTTTTTTACTATTTCTAAATCTTTCTATAATCAAATTGTCAATAAATTGAAAATTATCATATAAAGCGGTTCTTTTGAACATACCCAAAGCTAATTCGCCTGTTCTCTCAATAGCTATATTTGCAAAATTCTTTATTTTTTCCCCCGTTGTTTGACTAGTTGGCAATTCATCCTCTTCTATTATCCTATCTATTTGCAAAAAGCTGCATAGTGAAGACTTAGTCAATGACTTAAATTTATTGGCCATTGTAAACAACTTAAATTTAAGATCTTCGAGTACTATAAAATCCTCATAAGTATAATATATCTGTTCTGATAAACTTTGAATCTTTTGGTTTGCATAAGTTACTACCCCTTCCATCTCTTTTTCATGATAAGCGAGTAAAAGATTTATCCCCTTTTTTATATCATCAAGTTTTTTCTCAATATTTTCAAATTTAGCATTCATCGAATACATTAAAGACAATTGAAAAATAAGTATTGGAGCAAAAGCTGCTAAACCTGCTGATATAAATGGGGCTTGCCCTACAATCCCACCATTTACACCCATTACTGCTGATCCAACTCCAGGTCCCATTGTCATTAAGCGTTTGGGATCAGCTGTTGCATAAAATAGACCTTTCGATATATTTTGGAAAGCTCCGGCACTCATTGCTGAAGCTATAAGTGGTGCATCGATACGCTTTGCTCCTTTCATTTTAAAATCACTAAGATTGAAATCAGATTTTACGTCAAATGAAAGAATAACTTCCCCAACTTCATCCTTCAATTGAAGGTTTTGCGGGGATAATGAAATTTTTTTTTCTGTTATCATTTCCACCTTTTCTTGAAGGCTTAAAAGATTTTGGTTATTCTTCTCTATGCCTAAACAAATAGTATCTAATCCAAATAGTTTTCTAAAAAAATTAATCATATTTATATCTTATTAAATTATAAAATGTTATTTTACATCAGTATCAGCTTATTTATTCACAAAAAAACATGTCTATTTTCTTTCTGTTTCCCAATTTCAAACACGAACTTTGTCCCTTTGGAAAAATCCTAAGCTTATCCAAAC
>MKRS01000797.1 GCA_001897035.1 Bacteroidales bacterium 45-6 | reverse complement strand
CAGGATGTGGAAGGATTCCGCACCGACGTACGTGTTTGCAACCTAAGTTATTTGCAAACAGACTGGTATGTGGATCAAATGCGCCGCCAAGCATATAATTCCGCTCCGCTCCCCATCAAATGGGACAAACAATTCTATATTGGGGACAAGGGTGGTTATGCCTATGTCATCACCAAAAAGCAGATTGAGGATGCCTTACAAAAAAACAACGTGCCTCAACAAGGTAACGTGAATGACGGACAACAACTCAACAACTTTGCCGCAGCAGCCGATGCGAATGGAAACGTGGACATGTGGGGCCAAATGTACGACAAGAATGCCTACAAAGATACTGTGCCGTTGAACAGCTTGATGGCAAAACTCCGCAGTTCGGAAAACTATACGCCGAAAAATCCATTCGGCATCGACAAGGGCTTGGTCGTTACGGGCAATCTCCTCTCCCTGGACATCAACCAGGACAAGGTGAATTGGAAATCGCTGAACTCACAGCCAACCAAGACCATGCTAATCAATCTCGGTGGCAAAAACGTGCTTTACCGCCAAGAATTGATGATCCTTGAAATGTTGAACAACATCAACAACGACAACTGGAAACGGCCGATTTATTTTGCAGTGACTGTAGGCAACGAGATGTACATGAACATGAAGCCACAATTCTTCCAATTGGAAGGATTGAGCTACCGCATCACTCCAAATTCCCCCAAAACAGGGGTCAATACCGATGTGATGTACGACAACATGGTCAACAAATTCAAGTGGGGAGGTATTGAAAATCCAAAAGTCTATTTGGATGAAAACAACATGCGCTCTTGCATCACCTACCGCTACATGTTTTGCGAATTGCTTAAAGCTCTGCTGACAGAAGGAAAGACCGACAAGGCCTTGAAAGCTGTTGACCGTTGCATCCAAGTGATTCCGCCGACAACAGTGCCTTACGGAGGCGAATCGACTTTCCTTGCCAGCGTGTACTACCAGGTGGGGAAAAGGGCGAAAGCGGAAGCCATCCTGAATGCCATAACCGACAGGGCAACTAAGAACACCCAATGGTTCAACCGCCTTAGTGCCAACCAGACCGAAGTGAGCGCCAACGAAATATGGGAGAACCTCACAGCCTTGGATCAGGTGGCGGGAGTTTACCAGCAATTCGACCTGAAGAAATATCAAGCAATCAAGGAGCAGCTTTTGAGCTATGCCCAGATATATTATTCGAAACGAAATCCTTCTCTCGGCAATTCCCTGTTGAAATCGATAACCGATGGCTCCATCCAAGGCTATTATTACGCAAAGGATTCAGCCGTGAAACGCTACGACGAAGCATTTGTCGGAAAAGCGATGCAGTTGATGCAGAGGGTTAGCCCGGAACTTCTCCACGAATACCAGCAAGGTGGAGGTAGTGCCGACGGAAGCCAGCAAAAGTAGAATTCAATAAAAAATAGAATGGTTGCAATTTTCTTCATGAAAGTTGCAACCGTTTTAATTGACAGAGAAAATAAATAGTAGAAAATGTTAATCGAACAGCCACCTCGGCTCTACAGGCTTATGTTTCCAGGGGCACTTTGGAGGATTAAGCCTGAATCCGATGATGAAAAAAACGTATATCTGACATTTGATGACGGCCCTATTCCGGAAACAACTCCGTGGATATTAGAGCTGCTGGACAAATACAAGATCAAAGCTACCTTTTTCTGCGTTGGAGACAACGTCAGGAAATATCCTGAATTATACCGGATGCTGATCCAAAAAGGACATCATGTCGGCAACCACACCTTCAACCACATTCAAGGCATCTGTTCCCGCACCGAAAGTTTTGTGGAAAATGCTGAAAAAGCTGCCAGATACATCCATTCACCGCTTTTCCGTCCGCCGCACGGACACATGCGCATTCCCCAAACATGGGCCTTGCGGAAAAATTTCAAGATCGTGATGTGGGATGTTGTAACGAGGGATTACAGCAAGCAAGTGAATGCCGAGGAGGTTTTCGCCAATGTAAAAAAATATACCCGGAACGGTTCTATTATCGTTTTTCATGATTCGTTGAAAGCGGAAAAAAACATGATGGAAGCTTTGCCCAAGGCCATCGAATGGCTATTGAGAGAAGGCTATCAGTTCAAGCTGATTGACTACAATATAGAAAGAGCCTACGAGAAGGAGGAATCCGAAAAAAATGAAACGTTAGGCACACCCATTCCCGAATTTGTCGTAAACAGAAGAAATTTCTAAACCGGCTTTCCGATGATTGAGAAGGTGAACATCTACTGCAAAAATACGGGACAGGCCTATTTATTCGAGAAAGGCACTTCCCTGAAAGAAATATACAGTTCCCTGAATCTGAAATTTCCTTACTTGGTGGCGAGCGCCAAGGTGAACAACAAAACCGAGTCCCTCAATTACAGGATCTACGGGCCTAAGACGGTTGAGTTTGTTGACATAAGCGATTCATCCGGAATGCGGACGTATGTCCGTTCGCTCTGTTTCGTCTTAGCCAAATCGGTGTACGAAATCCTGCCAAAAGTACAGATCAACATAGAGCATCCCATCTCGAAAGGATATTATTGTGTACTTGTCGGCAAAGAATCCGTTGATCAGGACACAGTTGACCGAATCAAAGCGCGGATGCTGGAAATCATCGGCTGCGATTATCCGTTCGAAGCCGTTGAGGCTCGGACGGAAGAGGTAGTGTCTATTTTCCGCAGCTATGGATTCGAAGACAAGGCCTTGCTGCTCGAAACACAGCACGATGTCTATTCGAAATATTATCACATGGATGGCTACGTGGACTACTTCTATGGTTCGTTAGTCCCCTCTTCTGGATATTTGACCTTGTTCGACCTTCAAAAATACAACGGCGGATTGCTGTTGCGTATTCCCAACAGAGAAAAGCCGGTTGACCTGGAACCCTTAATCAAGCAGGATAAAATGCTGCTCGTTTACAAGGAGCAACTCAAGCTTCTGAACATTATCGGGTTGGACAATGTGGGCGACCTCAACAAAGCCAACCGCGAAGGTTATATGTCGGCCGTGATTAATATCTCGGAAGCTTATCAGGAAAAAATCATTGCAAAAACAGCCGAACAAATAGCCGAAAGATTCAACGAGGGAGTGCGCATCGTATTGATCTCGGGCCCATCTTCTTCGGGGAAAACCACCTTCCGAAAACGGCTCGAATTACAATTGTATGTCAATTGCATCAAGCCCGTAGGCATTTCGCTCGACGATTATATTGTGGACAGGGAACATACGCCTCTGGATGAAAAAGGCAACTACGACTTCGAGTCGCTATATGCGATCAACACCCAGCAATTCAACGACGACCTCAACGCCTTGCTACGGGGCGAAACCGTTTCTGTGCCGACATTCAATTTTGCCACAGGAAAGCAGGAATTCAAGGGCAACTCTTTGAAAATGGAGAGCGACAATGTGCTGGTCATAGAGGGAATACACGGCCTCAACCCCATGCTCACTTCACACATCCCCGACGAAAAGAAATTCCTTATCTACGTTTCGGCGTTGACAAGCATTTCCTTGGACAATCACAACTGGATTTCCACCACCGACAACCGGCTTATCCGCCGCATTGTGCGCGATTATAGCTACCGGGGATATTCGGCCATAGACACCATTTCCCGCTGGCCGAGCGTGCGGGCTGGAGAAGAAACCTGGATTTTCCCCTACCAGGAAAACGCCGATGTGATGTTCAATTCGGCTATGCTCTACGAACTGGCCGCCTTGCGCCGCTATGCGGAACCAATCCTCCTTCAGGTGCCCAAAGATGCGCCCGAATATGCCGAGGCTTACCGCTTGCTCCGGTTCCTCTCCTACTTCAACTACATCAGCGACAAAGAATTGCCTCCGACTTCCCTCTTACGAGAATTCATGGGCGGAAGCAGTTTTAAATACTAATAGTTTCAAAGCCTGCGGCAAGGAGAAAACCTCAAAGAAGCGCAGGCCTTCCCTGATCCTTTAGGAGATGCTTCGGGCAAACTTCTTTTGTCCCGACAAACGTAATCCAAATAAAAAATGTAACTTTGGATAGAAATAAACTTACCTATCCAAGGCTATGTTGTATCAAGATCAAATCATTACTGCCATTTCCACCCCTCCGGGCGTAGGGGGAATCGCCGTCATCCGCTTGTCGGGAGAAGGGGCGATTGCGCTTGCCGACCAGGTTTTCCGCTCGCCCTCACGCAAAAAACTGGATGAGCAAAAAGCCAACACGGTTCATTTCGGATCTATATGGAAGGAAAACGTGGTCTTGGACGATGTGCTGGCCACCGTTTTTCGTGCGCCGCATTCCTTCACGGGAGAAGAAGTGGTGGAGA
>MKRS01000796.1 GCA_001897035.1 Bacteroidales bacterium 45-6 | reverse complement strand
TTGCCGCCCGTGATCGTCACGGAGACGGTGTTGACGACCTGGTGTTGGGTGCTCAGAGTGTTAACAATTTTTTAGGACAAACCTACGTTGTGTTTGGCAACCCAAGTGGGTTTAGAGCCAGCTTTGACCTGTCCGCTCTGAATGGTCAAAATGGGTTTGCTGTGGTGGGAGCTCCAGGCTTCTCCTTAGGATATAGCGTAGACCGTGCAGGGGATGTCAACGGAGATGGAAAAACAGACATCCTGATAAGCCCGCCGATGAGTTATTACTACCCCGCCGACGAGGAAGTGGAGGGATATTACGTGGACGGGGGAAGTTCCTGGAGAATATACTATTCAACGGCATCAGCCGACGGGTTTCATGATGATGTGGCGGAAGTGATAAGGAATGATGTCAATAGAGGCACAAGATTTATCGCACAGGACATGAACGGCGACGGACGTTCCGACTTGGTGGTAAACATCAACGATACGGTCTCATTTTACCCATCCATCAACGGCGTAATCAGAAGCACCCCTGCTCCACAGACCACGACTGTGCCTCACGGGTCTAGCTTCACCACAGGCAGCGTGATGAATGCCTGGCAGATGAGCCAGCTCTTCGCTATCAACAACTACGAACTCACACCGATCACTTTCACGGGAGATATACAAAAGCAGCAATTGCTCACGGGAGTGGTGACCAGCACCGGCATTGTCAACCGGCATCAATATGGCAGCATCCTCGCAGGCAATTACGGGAATATCTATTCGATAGGACCACCTTGCAGCTTCCCTTACCGCAATTTGGGCGGTAATCTACTCGTGCTTGCCTCATCTGAAAGCTATCTCGCAGAGAATCGCCTGGCAGGTGTTTCATACAGGTATTCAAAAGGGGTAATTGACATGCGGGGAAGGGGATTCTTGGGATTCGAAACGGTGAGCAGCTATGACGACATCCGTGATATGACCACCACACAGACATTCGACCCGGTCAACTTCGGGGTGCTGAAAACAGTCGATTCCCCCACCATGTCCGCATCCTATAGCTACAATGTTTCTGTCGGTGCCAATAAAATTGCACTTGTCACTTTGGCTAACAAAACCGAAACCGACAAGCTCGCAGGAAAGACGGTGGCTTCCTCCTATACTTACGACACCTACGGCAACCCCACGCAGGAGGTTGTGAATTATGGGGACGGCATCCTGGTGACTACCGGTAACGACTACAACAACCTGACGGGTACTCTCTACGTGCTTGGAGAGCTTTACAGCCAGACTGTCACCAACGTGCGTAACGGGCTGGCTTCAAACACACGGAAATACATCCCCAGTTTCGATGAGGCAAGGAGGCTACCCCTCGTGGTGGAGCAATATGCCAACGGGAACCTTGTGTCGCAAGTTACGAACACCTACACCAACGGCCTGCTGACCCAGACCAGTACCAAGAGCTATGCCTCCGCCACGGCCTTGCAGACATCCTACGCCTACGACAACCTCGGACGTTTGCAACGCAAAACCAATCCCTTGGGTTTGTACCAGGATTATGCATACGATGCTTATGGACAAGTTGCTTCCGTCACCGACCACAAGGGGAACAAGACCAGCTACAGCTACGATGCTTGGGGGCGTAAGTTGAAGACCGAATCGCCCGACGGAGTCGTCGAGTCGCTCACGCTTAAATGGGTGGGCGGCAGTTCCTCCTCCTTCGGACAGGGTACAGCAGCCACCGTGCTGAGCAACGGCAATAACGACCTGACGCTTTCATCGCCACTATCCCAGGGAGGCGCCATCACGGCGGGGAATTCCATCAGGCTTGTTCCCGGCTTTTCCTACAAGGCATCTTCGGGAGGCAACCTGAGCCTGGGCATTGCGTCAGCTTTTCAGGTAGCCGTGCCGTCATCGCTGGCTGGCAATAGCGGAGGATCGCAATATGCCTACGTGGCCGTCGCTGAAAAGACGGGCGAACCCGCCACACAAACCTACATCGATCCCCTCGGGCGCGAAGTGCGCAGCGGCACGATGCGTTTCGACGGCAGCTACCTCTACACCGACAAGCAGTACGACAACCTCGGACGGCTGCAGGCGGCCTCCCTGCCTTTCAAAGGGACAAGCCCCACGTTGTGGAACACCTACACCTACGATGCCTACGACCGGATTCTTTCCCTCGCATACTCCTCGGGGAAAACAGACTCGTATTCCTACAGCGGGCTGTCCACCACATCCACCATCGACGGGGTGGCCAAAACCACCACCAAGGATGCCACGGGCAAGGTGGCGACGGTGTCCGACCCCGCTGGAACTATCTCCTACGCCTACCGCCCCGACGGGCAACCCGCTTCCATCACCGCTCCCGGAAATGTGGTTACTTCCTTTCTATATGACAAATACGGACGGCGCACGGGTATCAGCGACCCCAGTGCGGGGACGAAGACCTACGGCTACGACGATGCGGGCAACCTCATGCAGGAGACCGATGCCGAGGGGAGGGCAACCAACTACGGCTACGACGGATTCAATAGGCTAACACACAAAGAAGTAGTTGGGTGTTTGGCCACCGACTATGCCTACAACTCCGACGGGCAGTTGCAGGCTGTCTCTTCCGGAAACGGAACGGGAAAGGCCTACACCTACGACAACCTGATGCGCACGACCTCCGAGAAGGAAACGGCCCCGGATGGCAAGTGGCTCAGGAAAGATTTCACCTTCGCCGACGGCAATGTGGGTGCCATTACTTACACCGCCAACACCGGCACTATCGCCACCGAGAACCACCTGTACGCCAACGGCACGCTTTCGGAAATCAAGCTCAATAATGCCACCTCCGTCTGGAAGCTGACCGCCGAGAACAGCCTGGGCATGCCCACGCAAGCCACCTCGGGCAACAACGGCCTGCTCACCCGCAGCTACGGATACGATGCCTACGGGATGCCCACGGCACGCAGCATCAGCAGGGGCGGCACTGCCATACAGAATTTCGGGTACAGCTTCAACCCCGCCACGGGCAACCTCAACTGGCGTAAGGACAACACCCGGAACATACAGGAGAACTTCACCTACGACAACCTCAACCGCCTCACGGCCTTCGGCAGCAACACCATCGCCTACGACGACAAGGGGAACATCACCGACATGTCCGCCGTCGGGCAGTTCGCCTACGGCAACTCGGACAAGCCCTACGCCGTCACCGGGGTCACCCCCTACGGCACGGCCATCCCCCTGCGCAACCAGACCGTCACCTACAACGGCATGATGCGCCCGGCCTCCATCTCCGAGAACGGCAACACGGCCACCTTCGCCTACACAGCCGACGGCGACAGGGCGAAGATGCTGGTTTCAAAGAACGGGACAGATTCCCTTGCCCGCTACTACCTTGGCGGCCAATACGAATTTGACCAAACCCTTGGCGGGACGAAGGAAAAGTTGTATCTTGGCGGGGACTCCTACTCTGCGGCGGCAGTGTACGTGAAGTCGGGTTCGGGAAGCTGGCAGGTCTATTACATCGGGCGCGACTACCAGGGCAGCATCACCCACGTGCTGGATGCCAACGGCAGCACCGTGCAGGAGCTGAGCTACGACCCTTGGGGGCGCTTGCGCAACCCAAGCACCTTGGTCGCTTATGCTCCCGGTAGTGAACCGACTCTTTTCTTGGATCGCGGCTACACGGGCCACGAACACTTGGCGGTCTTCGGCCTCATCAACATGAACGCCCGGCTCTACGACCCGGCACTGGGGCGGTTCTTGAGTCCTGACCCGTATGTGCAGATGCCGGATTTCAGCCAGAATCTCAACAGGTATTCGTATTGTCTGAATAACCCGCTGAAGTTTACGGATGAGAGCGGGGAGTTTTGGAATATTATTATTGGCGCAGCTATTGGCGGTGTGGTGAACTGGGCCACGCACGGATGTAAATTCAATGCTAAAGGATTGGGTTATTTCGGTGTGGGAGCTGCAGTTGGCGCTTTATCCGCAATGGGTGGCGCATGGGCTGCTAGTACATTTAAGGCGGTAGGAGTAGCTGCTGGTGCGGGAGTAGGTGCTGTGTCTGGAAGTGTTATTGGAGGAGCAAGCAGTGTTTTGTTAAATGGCGGGAATAATTTGCTTAGTGGAAGTAGTTTCTTCAATAACTGGGGATCAAGTTTTGTTTCAGGAGCTATGACTGGTGCTATAACCGGTGCAATAGGAGGAGGAATTTCTGGATACAAAGAAGCATTAAAACAAGGAAAAAATGTTTGGTGGGGCAGTGAGGTAAAATATGGACGAACTCAATGGTCTTTTTTGACATCCGAAAAACCTTATGAAGTAGTTGATTTTAACATAGAAAATGTTGGATCAACGGCAG
>MKRS01000795.1 GCA_001897035.1 Bacteroidales bacterium 45-6 | reverse complement strand
CATCGACCGCGATTTCTTAGCTGTAAAGCTTCCGGGTGTGGAATACGAGATAGACTTTGAAAAAGCCCTTGCCAACGAAGAAATTCTCAACAGCTGGCTCTCATCGAATGCAGCTTTAGGCATTTGCAACACAGGGGATAGCTTTGTCACCGAGGCGGAATCGATTCACGGAGACGTGGTGGATATGGAAGCTTTTGCCCAAGCCGTGGCGTGCAAAACTTTGAACAAGCCTTTTGTAGCGGTGAAATATGTGACCGACGTGATTGGTGCCAATTCGGTAAAACATTGGGAGGACAAGTTGGCCGATGCCCGTGAAGGGCTAGCAAACTGGTTCTCCAACAATAGATAACACATCAGCTTCCAATCATTGCTCCCCTCCACAAAAACCGCCCTCCGAATATGGCAAGGCATGCTCCTATGCCTTGATAGAAAGCAGCAATAATATACATAGGAAGCAGTTCAAAATGGCGAACAGTGACGCCTAAGCTAATCATGAAAATCATAGTCAACCACCCCTTCGCATCGAAAAACACAAATGGATTCCGGAGGTTGTCCATTTGAGAAATTCGGATTATATTTTTCTTATAAACCCTGTTGAAGATGATTGCAAAGAAAAGGATAGTGGCAATTACACCGAGAAAATGGAGCCAAGGTATTGTCCTCTTTATATCCCACACTTGAAACCCGATATGAAACACGTTAACGCCTGCCGTTATCCACAAACATCCGGCGGCGATAATCAAATAGCTTTTCTTTAGTTGCATTCTCCTTATTTTACCATATTTTTAACTTGTCAATAAACAACAAACAGGGAGCAAGTGTTTACCACCAGTTCCCTGTTTTATATTTATTTTTTCAATTTCGGAAAATTAATACACGTGTCCGTCTTCTTTCAGATCTTCTTTCCTGAATTTTTTCTTCTCCAATGCACGCCAAGCATAAAATATGTAGGCCAAAACAAAAGGAATCAAAATTGAAACGATACTCATTGCCATCAATGTGAATGGGCTTGAAGATGAATTGCTTATTGTCAAAGAACTGCTCATGTCACCCACTGAGGATGGATAATAAGGCGTGTTATTGTATCCCGCAACAAGCAGCAAGGTTGTTACCGTCAAAACAGTCCCGACTCCACTCGCCCAAATTCCACAGGTAGAACTTTTTGCAAAAATGCCACGCCCAATTCCAAACAATACAAACACAACACCCAGCAAAAACAGAATCGCCACGATTGGCATTTCAACCAGGTTCATCAAGTATTTATATTGAACCAAGCTCACTGCTCCCGTCGCTGGGTCAACACTGAAACCCTTTCCTACCAAAATCCAAATAAGAAAAGAAAGGAAAAATACGAGAAACGGCACGGCATTGTATATGAGAGATTTGCGTGCCTTGTCCACTAAGCTTTGATCTTCAATACGATTGATAAAAAATAGATTGGCATTGGTCCTCGCAAGGAAGAACACCGCGAAGCCTAACAACCAGTTACGCACATCGAACAAGGCTTCAAGCCCGTGCAGCGGGTTGGCCCACTGACTGATCACAAAACCCGTCTCCGAGTTGGTTATCATACTTGCAATGTTCGCTTTATTCACAGTAAATTCTGATCCGGTAAAGAAAGTTGCAACAGCTGCTCCGATCAGAAACGTACCCAACAACCCGTTAAGGAAAAGAAAAATCTCGTATGTTTTCTTTCCCCACGTATTTCCCGGTTTAGACATGTATTCGTAGGCCACTGCCTGAATCACAAAACACAGGAGAATCAACATCCAAACCCAATATGCTCCACCAAAACTGGTAGAATAAAACAACGGAAAGGAGGCAAAGAATGCTCCACCAAAAGTGACAAGTGTCGTATACGTGAACTCCCATTTGCGGCCAAGCGCATTCACTATCAGAAATCGATGGGATTTATCTTTTCCAAGTGTAAAAATCAGTGATTGACCGCCTTGAACGGTGAGAAGGAAAGTCAGCAATCCGCCCAATAGGCTGATTAAGAACCACCAATAATGTTGTAGAAATGAATAACTTAGCATGGTGTATATATTTTTATGATATCAAAACCTTTTGATCCGAATTATTCGGCTTCAGGTCCTTTTTTTATCTGGTTCAACATAATACGAATTTCGGCGATTAGAAGTGCCGTGAAAAGAATCAAGAATAGGAAGAATGTTATCATCACTGCATACGAAGACAGTGCTGACACAGCTGCTTTCAGCGGAAGGATGTCCTGAATGGCCCATGGCTGACGGCCAAGCTCCGTTACCATCCATCCCGATTCGCTACAAATATATACCAACGGAATTGTCCAAACAGAAAGCGACAAGAACCATTTTTTCCCATCCAGTTTATCCTTGAAACTATAAAAAGTTGCAAGAAGGAAAAATAAAATAAGGTATCCGCCAATGTAAATCATGATATGGAACGACCAATACACCTCAGGAATGCGAGGTATAGTGTCTTCCGGAGAATTAAAATAGGAGTATCCAAAATACTTGTAGTTGTTTTGTAGTTGAGTCTTGTATTTTTCCACATCTGCCTTTTTGCCATCTTTCACTGCAGTTTGGTATGCGAGAAGAGCTTCTCTGGCAATTTTTCCCCGAGCCTGTTTTTCGGCAAAAGACAGAGCCACTTCCCCGTTTTCTTGGATATATCCACCTTTGATAATATCCGTAATCCCAGGGACAAAAGCATCAAAATCATGGTAACCAAGGGCGGCAAGTGCCTTCGGAATCTCAAGTTTGAATATGAAAGGATCAACTCCATCGTTGTAAGATTTTTTTGCAGGATTGGGTAGAGCCATCACAATCAGGCCTTCACCCTTGTGTCCTTGGTAGAGTCCTTCCATCGCAGCTAACTTCATCGGTTGTTTTTGGGCTGCCATGTATGCGGAAAAGTCACCAGAGAAAACAGTTAGCAGGATTGCAACCAAACCTACGACCGAACCCACTTTGAAGCTTTGTTTTGCAAACACAACATTTCTTTTCTTCGCAAGATACCATCCGGAAATCCCACAAACAAATGCAGCACCCAGTACCCACGAAGAAAGCACAGTGTGAAAAAATTTGGCTATGGCAAACGGAGAAAGAGCAACGGCCCAAAAATCATTCATTTCTACACGAAAAGTGTCGGGGTTGAATTCCGTTCCCGTTGGATATTGCATCCAGGAGTTGGCCACAAGAATCCACAAGGCTGACAAGGTAGCTCCTGTCACTGTCAACCAGGTTGACGCCAAGTGCATTTTCTTGCTGACACGGACCCATCCAAAAAACATAATGGAGATGAACGTAGCCTCCATGAAAAATGCCAGAACTCCTTCAATAGCCAAAGGAGCCCCAAAAATGTCTCCAACCAACCAACTGTAGTTAGACCAGTTAGTGCCGAATTCAAATTCAAGAATCAACCCTGTGGCCACTCCAATTGCAAAATTGACTCCGAAAAGGTTCATCCAAAATTTTGCAGTTTTTTTCCATTTTTCATCGCCAGTCTTCACATAAATGGTTTCCATGATAGACATGATCAACCCAAGACCTAAGGTAAGAGGTACAAACAACCAATGATACATGGCTGTGAGAGCAAACTGAGCCCTCGACCAATCAAGTAAAGGTGAATTTAGTAGTTCCATTGATCTAAGAAATTAAATAAAATGTATATTGTTTAAATTAGTTAGAAAGTTATTTAAGTATTTCGCTTCTCACGTAATCCGCTTTCTCTTTATCTGTTTTGCAGCGAGAACTCAAAAAGTCGGGGAAAAACAGTAATTTGATAATCAACATAATGCTAAGTTTCACAATCACCACTGTCCACAGTATCCGTCCCAGAGTCATGGATTTGAACCCATCGCGAAACATGGTGAAAAAATTGAATCTCTTTGGTATTTCTTCTTCCATATCGAAATCAATTGAAGGATCTAAGATATAATTCAACCGTTTTGAAGGGGAGGCCAAACGCCTCGGCTACTCCTTGGAAAACAATATCGCCGTCGATGATGTTGAGTCCCTTCTTGAGGGTCTCGTTGTTCCGTAGCGCCTCTTTCCATCCATGGTCGGCCAACAATTTCACATACGGAAGCGTGGCATTGGTCAACGCAAAAGTGGAAGTCATCGGCACAGCACCAGGCATATTGGCCACAGAATAATGCACCACGCCATCAATCACATAGATCGGATGAGTATGCGTGGTAGGTTTCGTTGTCTCAAAACAACCTCCCTGATCCACAGCCACATCCACGATTACCGTTCCGGGTTGCATCGTCTTGAGCATCTCCCGCTTTATCACCACCGGCGCTTTTGCCCCGGGAGTCAAAACGGCCCCCACCACCAGGTC
>MKRS01000794.1 GCA_001897035.1 Bacteroidales bacterium 45-6 | reverse complement strand
TTGGTTAGAGCGTCGGATTGTGGTTCCGAAGGTCGCGGGTTCGAGCCCCGTCTTCCACCCTTCAAGAAAAAGGTAGAAAAGTCCAGGTTGATAAGTTGTTATCTACTTGGATTTTTTTATTCTCCTTTCAATTGTTAGAATAGATTCTTATTCCTATATTTGTTTAATCATAAAAAATTTAAAGAAAATGTCATTTAGCAGCTTATCCAACCCCATATTCCAGCAAGCTATCAGCGACTACCACCAGCACGACAACGTGGATGCACCTATCCAGAACCCCTATGCTTTCCAGACGATCGAATATTTCCTTTACCTGAAAAATTGGATCGACACCGTGCAATGGCATTTGGAAGACATCATTCGCGACCCAAATATCGACCCCGTGGAGGCATTGGAAATAAAACGGCGCATCGACAAATCGAACCAAGAACGCACCGACATGGTGGAAATGATCGACAGCTATTTCTTAGACACTTATAAGGAAGTGACCACTTCGCCGACAGCAAAGATCAACACCGAAAGCCCCGCTTGGGCCATCGACCGCTTATCCATTCTGGCATTGAAAATCTACCACATGCACCAGGAAGTGATCCGCGAGGATGCGGAAGAAGCCCACAAAGCTGCCTGCCAAAAGAAATTAGACGTGCTCTTGGAACAAAGGACAGATCTCTCGGCAGCGATTGACGAATTGTTGCAGGACATCGAAAAAGGCGAAAAGTACATGAAGGTGTACAAGCAAATGAAAATGTACAACGATCCGAATCTGAATCCGATCCTATACGTAGGCGGTAAGAAATAAGTTTGTCACAAAGAATTACAAGCGTTTGCCACCCTCCTGCAAACGCTTTCTCTATTTCCGATGGTTACACCTCGATTTTACCCGAATGCCTAAAGTTCTTGTCATCCGCCTGTCTGCTTTTGGAGATGTCGCAATGCTTGTCCCCGTCGTCTATTCTGTGGCGCAAGCGTATCCCGACAGCCGGTTCGTTGTGCTGACCCGGCAATCTTTCCTCCCGCTCTTCCAATCGTTGTCCAGTAACATCGAGACGATGACGTTCGACCCCAAGGAAAAACACAAAGGGATGATCGGCTTGTTGAAGTTGAGAAAACAAATCTGGGAAAAACACTTCACACACATTGCCGACACGCACGATGTGATACGCACCCAAGTGATACGCTCGGCTCCTGGCTTATTTTCAAAGACACAAACAGCTCATATCGACAAAGGACGGCAGGAAAAGAAAAGACTTATCCAAAACAAAGATACCGCAAACCCATTAGCGTCCACGCCCGAACGCTACCAGAAAGTGCTTGAAAAGTTGGGCTTCGATTTTGAAATTACATTTAAAAACATTTTCGAAGGAAAACAAATCGACTACACTGTTTTAGGCGACTGGCAACCTTTGGAAGGCAAACGGAGGATTGGCATTGCGCCATTTGCCAGGCACAAAGGCAAAATCTACCCGTTGGAAAAGATGGAAAAGGTGGTGGAAACGCTTAGTTCAAATGCCGACAACCAACTTTTTCTTTTTGGGGGCAGCGATGCGGAAGAGAATCTCCTGAAAAAATGGGCTGCGAAGTATCCCAACACCATTTGCACGGTGGGTAGGTTGTTCCTTCAGGAAGAGTTGCTGTTGATGCACTCGTTGGACGTGCTGGTGTCGATGGATTCGGCCAACATGCACCTCGCCTCGCTGGTGGAAACGCCGGTCGTCTCTATATGGGGTGCCACGCATCCGTCTATCGGTTTCTATGGATTTCGGCAGGACTTAAAAAATGCCGTGCAAATAGACCTTGATTGCCGTCCCTGCTCCGTGTATGGCAACAAACCTTGCGCCAG
This sequence comes from Bacteroidales bacterium 45-6, assembly GCA_001897035.1. Classification (GTDB taxonomy): domain Bacteria; phylum Bacteroidota; class Bacteroidia; order Bacteroidales; family Dysgonomonadaceae; genus UBA1309. The sequence goes on along the minus strand of MKRS01000794.1, from coordinate 2,528 downwards.
AAAAGATTACGCCTGCATGAACTGGATCGAGCCAACAAGCATCACACAACGCATACAAACTGTTTTAGAGCTTTCCCACAAAGATTGACTTATTCCTCGGGGAGTTTTCCTTGCCATTCCGGGTCGTAATTCTTGATCCACCATCTGTACATCCATACAGCCAAAACGAAATAGACGACAGCCTGCACCCAAAGCTGGAGATATTCGGGCCAAGCCTCGGCGAAGGAAGCACCCACCGTGTTGATCTTCACAAAGCCGTGGATGGCCGGAGTGGACGGTATGAGCGCCGCAATGGCTTTGAGGGCTGGAGGCATGGATGTCCACGGCCACGAAATACCTGATAAAAAGACAAAAAGGATGCTTGTGAACGTGAACAGAAGGAACGAAAACTCCCGCTGGGAAACAAAATAAGACAAGGTCATCGCAAAAAAAGTGGACGCTAACAGGAAAGGCATCAGGAAGACGGCAATGGCAACTGGATCACCAATTTGCGGCAAGTTGAAAAGGTATGGTGCCACCCTCAACACCCACACGCTTACGACGATATATACAAGGCTGTATGCCAATCCTTTCCCCAAAGTCAGGCGCAGGGAATTGATGCTCGTACCAATTCGGGCATGAGAAGCAACGGTGAATGTTTTCCGGTCGTTGTGAGTGCCTACCAAGGTCCCGATTCCAAGGATCAGTGTCTGCTGGATAATCAAGATGAGTACCGCCGGGATCAGGAAGCTGGCAAAGCCGTTGGTTGTGTTACAAAAAGGAACCCACTCACTCACGACGGCCTGCATGGAGGCCTCATCCTGCTTCTGGCTGCCGTGTCCCATGTCTTGCACCCGGATAGTGGCCCCCATGTCGGAGGAAACATCGGTGACGGCCAATGGCAGTGCCTTGTAGAGTAACATGCTCCTGATCTCGGAATAGGCCTGCACTTTTGCCTGCTTGAAAGTGTTGAGGTTCTTGCTGAATTCACGTGGGATGCACAGGATGCCGTAAGCATCGCCGCGCCACATCGCCTTTTGGGCGTCGTGCATGTCGGTGGCGTAGCCAATGATCTTCACATCGGGAGTCGCATCCACCTTGCGAACAAACTCACGGCTCAACTGGGAACGGGAATCATCCACCACCACAATCTTGACGTCGCGCATCACCTCGTTGTTGTAGAAAGAGGTATAGACTAACGGATAGAAAATAGGGACGATGAAGAAAAAAAGAATGACAGCCGGATCTCGAAAGACCACCTTCATCTCCTCCCTCCACACATAATATATGTCGATCAGTAGTTTTACCATATCACTCTTCGTATTCGAACTGTAAAAAACTGCGTATCCGAGGGAAAAACAGCAAGCCAAGCAAGGCAAAGCCCAGTAAGGAGGCAAAATGCAAGGCCACATACCCGATCGGGAAACCATCCAAGGCCTGATTGACATAAATCAGAAAAAAATGGCGCATCGGGAAAATATAGCTCAAGGCCTGCAGGCTCGGGTGCATGGCTTCCACAGGAAAGGAAAACCCCGTGATGGAGAACGACAACATGCCCAACAAGCTGGCGATGCTAAGCCCCATGCGGTAGTTTTGGAACACGGCTGTAAGGATCAGGCCCAAGCCTTGGCTTCCCACAATTAGGCACAGATAGGCCAGAAACATCGAGAAAAAGCCTGTTTGCAGAGGAAAGTGCCCATAGTAGAACTGCACGGACATAAACATCAGTGCAACCAGCAGATAGAGAACCGTGTAGGGCAACATCTTACCGATGATTACCGACACGATGTTGTTGTTACCTGTCCGCATCAGCACTCCTCCAAGTCCCAGTTTCACTTCGCTCCCAAATGCCGAAACAGTGAAAATCAAGATAATGAGCTGCAATATGGAGGGAAGCAGGCTGGTGTTCAGGCAAATCGAATAGTTTGCCCACGGATTGCCCAGCACATGGCTGTCAATACTGATGGGTTGCAGCACTGGCACGACTTGCGTCTCCGAGAGCCCTTTGGCCAAGGCCGTCTTTAGGCCTACGGAGGCCGAGGCCAGCACGCTGATGGTCTTCAAATCCTGAAACAGCAAGTTGCCCGAGGCGAAAAAGGCATTGTTGGTGTAATAGACCAGTTTGGGCTGTTGACCGCTGATAGCATCTTGTGTGAAATTTTTCGGGATGGACAATATAGCATACACATCGAAACGTTCCATCCGAAGGCGAGCCTCCCGAAAAGAAAGGCTTTTGAACTGGATGTCCGTTTTGGCAAAGGCGTCCAATTGCCTCACCAAAGCACGGGTGGTGGATGTATTGTCCTGGTCAACCACGGCGATGGGTATCTTCTGTGGCAAACCCGCATTCATCATATACATCAGAATGGCGGTAGAAAGCATCGGCACAACAATGATTCCCCAAATACAGATCTTGGAGACAACGATGCGTTTCACTTCCCGGATGGCCACAGCAAGAATCCCTGGGTGCATGTTTTTGGGCTGTTAGTTGGTAAGCCAAGCTCTTAGCCAATTCTGATGGCTAACAGCTAATTACTAATGGCTTATTT
>MKRS01000793.1 GCA_001897035.1 Bacteroidales bacterium 45-6 | reverse complement strand
TTCGTGGCCACCGCATGGGTTTTATCACCACTATTCACATCACACCATCCCACATTCCTCATGCTGGTGCCGCCGCTGTATTGAGTACCATTGCCGAGCCTACCGCCTCGGGCTGCATATTCCCACTCAGCCTCCGTGGGTAGTCGATAATGGGAATTCAGTGTTTGGCTCAGCCAGTTGCAATAGGCAACGGCATCTTCCCAGCTAACATTCACAATCGGGTGGTTTTCTATCCAGCCCCAGCGCGGAGCCGGAGGCATGGAACGGCCTGTTGCTTTGCAGAACGTCTGCCATTCAGCCACAGTCGTTTCTGTTTGGGCTATCTTGAATGCCTTCACCGTCACCCGGTGCAACGGATATTCATTGTCCCAGCCTCCGCTATGTTCATTCCCCATTGAGAATGTGCCGCCTTCGACAAGAACCATGTCGGGATAGTTCTGGCTATTGCCATTTTGATTGAAAACCAATAGCATACCTGCCACTATCAGTAAGTTTTTCAGATTCATTTGAGTTGTTATTAATATAATGGTATATTTCATACAAGTTATCAAAGCAATAGCCCTGCGATACGCAACAAAATACGAAACCAGCTTCAACTCCAGCCAATTCCGCTCGATGAGCGGCAAGGATTCGCCTCAACAATCATCGTGTAAAATGAGAACGCGCTTCCCTGATTGAAAAAAGCTCAACAAATGCGGATTACGCTCCCGGCACGGGTTTCGATTTTCCGATTGAAAAACATAAAGAACAAGAAGTAATACAACAGACAGACGTGAGCCCGTCCCGCCCTATAAAGAAATGCCCATTTCGAACACAAGAACTCTCAATCTGGGACAAACTGCATACGCGCAATCAACCCAGTATGAAAGAAAAATCTTTGCATGTGGATAGTCTCTAAGAAGTAATTTATTGGGGAATTAGGGATAATACGGATAAACTAACAGGTGCAAGACGACTGCAAGTCTTGCCAAATTATCATGCGACATTCTGTAAATAGAAGCTCATAACATTTATTAAATTTCCTGTTGTTTTGCAAATATGCGCAATTTTAAGCAAACTTCCAATAGTGCAGAGTTATTATTTTGATGAATTATAGTAAAATAGGCCATAAATATTTCTATATAACATCAACCAAATTGATATTTGAGCCGATACGCACAAATTGCAATATCACTACAAGGAAGAGCATCCAGAAAACGCCTCCATATATCACTCATAGCGAGCAGATAGCACAATAATTCAATTATCGGCAAGTGAAATATAGAATCAGGATGCCACTACCTCCACGCGGCTTCGTCCATTAGCCGATTTAATGACCCGGATCTGAGTCTTTATCCGTTCGGTCATTTCGGCTACATGCGAAATCACTCCTATTTTTCGTCCTTGAGTTTGGAGATTCTCGAGTGCATCCGTAGCCACGCTGAGGGTATCGATGTCGAGCGAACCAAAGCCTTCGTCGATAAAGAGCGATTCGATTTTCATCCGCTTGGAGGACAGGGAAGACAAACCCAATGCCAGTGACAAAGAGATGAGAAAAGATTCACCTCCAGAGAGGGAATGTACGCTGCGCACCTCGCCCATCATATCTTCGTCCACCACTTGCAGGGCCAAGGTGTCGGGAATCCGCTGCAAGCGGTAGCGGCGGGTAAGTTCGTGCAACTGTTTGTTGGCATACAACAACAGTACATCCAGCGTGTATCCTTGGGCGATTTCCTTGAACTTAGAACCATTGGCCGAACCAAGTAGCTCGTTCAACTTTGCCCAATTGTTGAAAAACTCCTCCTTCGCTTTCAGTTCCTTTTCAAACGATTGGATGCGTTTCCGGTTTTCGACTTGTTCTTGCTGCACAAAGTCTATTTCATTGATCCTTCGAATCACAGCTTCATGTATGGTTTCATGTTCCGCCAAGTGATTTTTCAATTCTTCCTCCTCGGGAATATCTTTAGCCAAAGGAGATTGCTTGTGTTCAGTCAAGCGGTCTCGCCGTTCCCTGAGCTTAGACGAAATGGAGATTTCGGCATCTTTCAACTGCTGAAGAGATGCTTTTTCGTACCTAACCCAGTCCACTGACTTCCTCGCGATTTCTTCCAGCAAATGGCTATCCACCGCTTTTCCATTGGAAGAAATCCATTCGGAGATCAATTTGCGCAAGTCGTCAATGGCGGCATCCAGCGTCAACATATTTTTTCTTAACTGTTCTAATTCCCCCGAAAGCAAAGCGTGTTGCTTCGTGGCCGTCTCGTTTTTAGATTGGATCTCGGAGGTTTGTCCGGCAAGCTGCTTGCGCTTTTTCTCAAAATATTCTTGCACTTCTGTAGCCGGTTTCCCGCCTAACAATTGATTTCGTTGTTCTTGCAATTCCGAAAACGCATGTGCGGCCTCTGTGAATCTTTCGGTTTGTTCCACCACGGTTGTTTGAACGGTTTCTATATGTTGTGCAGAGTTCGTTATTTGCAACACCAAAGCTGCTTCCAGCTCTTTGTTTTTTTGCAACAATTCGTTGTTGTCGCTCCAAATCTTTTGTGTTTTCAACAACTGTTCGGCGAGTGAATTTGTCTCCAAACGTTCTTTCCAATCTGAGATAAAGGACAATAATGGCGCCACATCTTCCAGAATGCTCTCCACTCGCTCCTGGTACGAAACTAAGGTCGCCTTCAGCCGAGTGATCTCTTCTCTGCCAAGCTCCAACTCTTTCTTCTTGCTATCAATCACAGCCGCCAGCCTTTTCTTCTCTTTTTCTAACTGTTCCTCCTGCAAACGGCTTGCGCTCTGAATCTCATCTTTCGAGGGATGATGGACGCTTCCACACACCGGACAAGGTTTTCCGTCTTCCAGTTTTTCACGCAACAGCACTACTTCCGATGAAAGTTCGTTTTGCAATCTTTCGAGTTCCGATTCGCTCAAGGCTAACGCTTCCAGCCTGGTCTTTAGCAAAGCTTCGTTGCTCAGAACACTTTTTTGAATCGTCGATATTTGGTTTTTGGCTATGCCACAATCTTTCAATTGGCTAACAATCCGGTCGATGGAAGGAATCACACGCCCGATATACTCCTTTTCCTGAAACCATTTCGCGAGCGAAACCACCTTTTCCGAGGCAGACTTTTTGTCTTTCTCAAATATGTCGTGTTGGGAAAAAAGGCTTTCGAGGGTTTTCTTCTGCTTTGTCAATTCCGATTGAAGTTCAGCGTTCCGCAGATGAGCCGCTTTGAGTTCCACATCCAAAGCCTTGGCTTTCTCTATCTGGGGAAAAACCCGCTGATATTCCGATTCATGTTGATCTATCTCCGATTGAATGTCGGATGCTTGTTTTTTGATAAGTGCGAGGTTTTCGGAAAGTTGAGCCAGCTTTAGGTGTTGGTTTTCGACATGCTCGTTCGAGTCTTGCAGCTGCTTCTCTTTGTTCTTCAAATCCAGGTAAGTGTCGCGGATTTCCTGCACAGCATCCACTTTTTCCATGTATTGAAAACGGGAAGCAGCCTCTTCCAACTTAGTCTTCAAGGCAACAAATTCATTTTCGGCCGTAGTTGCATCTTGCCGCAGCTGTTTCTCCTGGGCTATCCATTCCAACTGCTTGTTCAGCCCGTTTATCAGCAGCTTTATCTTGGAGAGTTCTTCGGCCTGGTGCTTTTTATCTGCCTCCAACTGTGCCAGTTCCTCTTCCGAAAGAAGCTTGATGTCCTTCATCCGCTCAGCTAAGGTCTGCAACTCCTGTTTGGCTTCCTGCGTTTTTTCGTAAATACGGGTGGAGATCTGCGAATAAACCTGTGTACCCGTCAACTTCTCCAGCAACTCGGCTTTTTCTCCTTGCTTGGCTTTCAGAAAAGTGGCAAAATCGCCTTGCGCCAGCAACGCGGCCCGAGTGAATTGCTCAAAATTAAGCCCGATCAGTTCCACTATTCGGGCAAGGATTTCCGTTTTTCGTCCTTGTTCTTCTCGCCTATCGGAAAGATTTTCCAAGCGCATCTCCACCGGTTGGAGGGCACCTTCAGCTTTACCACGTGCCCGCTTCACCGACCAGGACGAGCAATACGATTTGCCATCCAATGCCACGAACTCCAACTGGGCATACCCGTCTGTTGCACCCCGACGAAGGATGCTCCGGGAATCTTTTTGATTGATGGTTTTGTCCTGCACATCCACCACGGAGATATTTTCTCCCGCCTTGTGCGTGCGTGGTGCATCGTCAAACAAGGCCAAGCAAATAGCATCCAGCAAAGTGGATTTTCCGGCTCCCGTATTTCCCGTAATGGCAAAAATGCCGGACGAAACGAGCGGTTCGGCTCTAAAATCTATGGCGAATTCGCCTTCCAGCGAAGCTAAGTTTTTTCCTTTGAGAGAGAGAATTTTCATCGTATTCAGCAACACCAAG
>MKRS01000792.1 GCA_001897035.1 Bacteroidales bacterium 45-6 | reverse complement strand
CCATAAGAAGTGATGTCATCAGGCACGGCGTAAATTTATAAGCAGGGTTTTCCTCTTTCCATGAGGGGTTGGAAGCATCGAACGACACAATATTCTTTGCTCCAACTGCAAGATAAACATTATTTACGGAAACGATTCTGTCAGAAGTTCTGAACCGAAAGTCATGCCTTCCCGGGTTTACTCTGAACGAGTATGTATCCAACTGTTGCGCTTGCGCCACATAATAAGTGCGTCCGTCAATCCACATGGCATGGATAGGCTGGATGGCTCCATCAACGACCACATAGGGCGACACTTGCGTGCTTTTATCGTTCGTGGGTTCGGTGTAAGAGAAGAATGTTTTGGGGTAGAGGAAACGGTAATAGGCAATTGTGTCAAGTGACATATCGGTTTTCCATTTGTCCCAATTTAGAGGAGATTGCCTGTTTCGCAAACCCGCTTTGACCACATCGTATTCCTTTTCCTGGAATGAGCGTGCTGTTATTGATTTCCCATATATCAGGATATTACGGGGAATCCCCGCCTGTTCAAACTTACTCGTAAAGCTATATGCAGTGATATCGACATTTTTGACAGGCTTACCGTTTTTATCGGTCACAGAAATCGCAACATTTGTCTTTTGACCGGGATAGACCGAAGTGGGGGTGGAGACCTTCATCGACAAGTTTTTGTCAAATCTGGAAATGTCTTCGTCAATTGATTGCTTTTCAGAGGCATACAAATATGTCAATTTTAAATTGAAAACGTCTTTGCGCCCAACCTTCTTTTTGAAAATATAATTTCGATCGCAAAAACCCTTGTAGATGATCTTTTTGGTATTCAAAATGGTAAACCAAATGGGAACATTAGCCGGATTTTTCAGCTCTAATGTCAACGAATCCTTGTCCGTATAGAAGCGGCAGTCAACCTGCTTGCTTGACGATATATCTTCTACCAATTCCCAATCATGGCACTCCTTTGTCTCCACGCATATCTCGTTCACATACCAAGGCAGCGTTTCCTCGAAAGGTAAATTCACCTCCTTGTCAGTTAATAATTCGTCGTTATTTCCTTTGTATTGGATACGGGCTTTGGTTGGATGAGGTTTCCCTTGAAACATTTCCTGAATTTTCACCATTCCGTTTTTTAGCGAAAAATCCAAATTGTAGTCGGTGAAATTCCGCTGCAATGTCTGAGACGAGGTTTTCTTCTGGTTATCTTCACTGGTGTATGTCGATTTCACAACATAGCTAAATGAAACATTTTCGGGAAAAATAGAATCAGGAATCACCAATTCCTTTTCCGATTCGCCTTCCATCGGGAGGGTATGTTCCCATAAGGTATCAGGAATGAAAGCTCTGTCGGCGTTGCCTGTTTTCACGGCATAAGGCTGTGGGGTAACCACAACATCCACTTTCCCGCCAAAACGAGCCATGTCATTTTCGTCTGTAGCCTTGAATTTCAGCTTGATGGAGTCTTTTTTGTAGAATACCCCTTTGTCGATATCCATCTTGAAACGAATGTCCTTGAGCTCGTAGTCTTCGTAGCGGAAGCGATCGCCTATGGTCTCGTCATATTTGCCTTTTCTAAAAACGATGCGGTAATTCTTGTCGAGAGTGAGTCGAAGGCTATCTGATAGCTTGAACTGATATTCAAACATTCCCGGACGATAGGAAGCCAGATGCGCCAGTGTTGTGTCCACCTTGTCGCCGTAATCGCCCTCCAATGCCAGATCAAGCGGCTTTTGGTAAGGTTTTCCATTGGAGTAAGTCACATAAGCTTTCAGTTTCACGGTTTCGCCAGGTTTGTATTTCGGTTTGCTGAAAACCACAAATCCATCGTATTTCGGCTCATGGGGATTGCGCATATTTTCCACAAAGTGTTTTACGTTTCGCCAGGTACGTTTCAACGTCCATTTCGCTTGTTTGAAAATATTTGCACGCCTCACCCTTTGCCGATCAGCTTGTTTCGCAACATCGATGTAGTGAAACACACCGCGATTGTTTATTTCTAAGATCTTTTTCCCTTTGATTTTCGTCGTTTCATAAGCATTCAATTTCCCATTGAACTTCAGCACTTTTGAGCGGCATTTCACCACGGCATCCTTGATCGTATTTCCTAAGGAATCGTGCAGATAAATCATGAACCCTTCCGAAGGAATTATCTTGTAGTCGAAATTGTCTTCGGTGTAGTCTGTCGTATTTAATTGATTTCCAGAGGAACTTAGAATAAGGTAATTTCCTCTATCAAGCCTCGGATGGGGCGTATGATTCGGATACTCGGCTATTTTTTCTCCGAGCATCTTCTCCGTAAAGGGTTTGTCCTTCACATACAACAACTTCAGGTTTTCGGGAGATATTTTATAGATGTAAGCTTTTTCCGACCATCTTTTGCTGTCAGGTAGTTTCGTTTTTTGTGCATAAAAACTATGAGAAAGAAATAGGAAGGCAACAAAGATAAAAGTTCGCTGTTTCATGGGATTAGAATTTGAATGCAGACAAACTTACAAAAAAATGCTGGGAAGAGAACTATTTAATAAAAAGCATGTATGTTTATTTAAAAAAAGAGATAGGGAAAAGTGTCAAAAACGCCGATTTACACCTCTGCCTTTCCGTGCGTATTTACCATCCAAGCCGAAAATACTTGGATGTATTGCCAAAAAGAGAGGATCAGATGTTCGGGAAGAGCGGTTTCGAGCAAAGCCACTCGATAGCATTCGAGCCAAATCCTGCGCCCATTGGGGGTAATGGAGAAGGGATGGCGTCGAATAAGCATAGGCTGTCCTCGGTGTTGGTTGAAATAGTCGGGTCCGCCACAAATTTGTATCATAAAATCAGAGGAATGGAGTTTGGCTTGCTCAAACTCTTCGTCTCCTTGGGGAAACATCTTTTTGATGGGACTTTGACGCAACAAGTCGTAATGACGGCTCACCATCTTGCGGATGCCTTCCTCTCCAAGCGCTTTCCAGATTTCTGTATCAGGTTTCGTCACCTCGGGGCGTGCCCCGACAGGATATTCTTGTATTGTCAATTCCATTTCAACTTTTCTTTAATAGTTTGGATCAAAGATCTTTTCTGTTCAGAACAGATTCAATCAATGTCAACTCATCCTCCGAAAACCGAATGTTGTCGAGAGTTTTGAGATTGTCATCAATTTGTGCCACTGAACTTGTTCCAATGATGACTGATGTCACTATTTTGTTGCGAAGCACCCATGCCAGTGCCATTTCGGCAAGTGTCTGTCCTCGTTCAAGGGCAAGCTTATTCAGTTCTTCAATTGTATTGATAAGTTTTGGAGTAATGTCGTTCTCCTTGAGAAAACCAACCCCTTTTGCCACCCTGGAATCAGCCGGGATGCCATGCAAGTATTTGTTGGTGAGAAGTCCTTGAGCCAAGGGCGAGAATGCGATGTATCCAAGTCCAAGTTCTTGGCAGAGGCCGAAATGGGCTTTTTCCACTTCCCGGCGGAACATGCTGTATCTATCTTGATAAATGAGGCAACGAACATGCTGCTCCTTCATTAGCTCAACCGCTTTGATGGCTTTATCTACTGGATACTTGGACAAACCAATATACAATGCTTTACCTTGACGAACAATGTGTATAAGGGCTTGCACTGTCTCCTCTATGGGCGTTTCGGGGTCGTAGCGGTGAGAGTAGAATATGTCGAAATATTCCAAGCCAGTACGTTTCAGGCTTTGGTCGATGCTTGCCATGATGTATTTCCGGGAGCCTCCGTCACCATAGGGCCCATCCCACATGAAATGGCCTGCTTTGGAGGATACGATCATTTCGTCGCGGTGGCTTTTCAATTGTTTGGAGAGGATTTTGCCGAAATTGATTTCCGCGCTTCCCGCAGGTGGCCCATAGTTGTTTGCCAAGTCAAAATGGGTGATCCCCTTTTCGAAGGCATGGCAAATCATGTCTGTGGCAATCTGGAAGTTGTCCACATCGCCGAAGTTATGCCACAGTCCGAGCGACAATTGCGGGAGTTTTAATCCGCTTTTTCCTGAAAAATTATAATCCATGGTTTTCTTTTTGTGATACACTTTTTGATTTGGCAAGCCGGGAAACCTTGCTGTTATTGAAGTATGTTGAGCATGGCCCGCATCTTGTCTTCGGTTTCGTTCCATTCCTCCTCTTTGTCCGATGAAGGCAGGATCCCGCCTCCGGCATACAGCGACAAGAAGCGATCGGTGACTTTCATGCACCTCAAGTTAACATACAGGTCTGTCCGATTGTTCATCGCCAAGTTGCCCACAAATCCCGAATAATAAGACCTGGAATGGGTTTCCTGTTGATTGATAAACGCGAAGGCTTCTTCCTTTGGAAATCCGCAAACGGCAGGAGTGGGGTGGATCAGTGCAAGAATCTCACCTGTTGTCATTCCCTCGGATTTTTG
>MKRS01000791.1 GCA_001897035.1 Bacteroidales bacterium 45-6 | reverse complement strand
CCTCGATTTCTGGCTATTGTTGCAAGTGATGATCCCCGACTGTATATTTTGTCCTCCTGCCGTGATGGCCGGAAAGTAACCCTCCAAACCAAATTGCTCGCGTTGATTGTCGTAGTACCCGAATATCTTGGCATCGTTGTGGATAGCCACAGGAAGCTGCAACAAGGAGGAAATCTTGTCGGTGTTTCCAATCACAAAATTAAATGTAAAGCTGTCGTTCTGCTTTGGCCTTGAGGAGTTGCCCGCAATCAGCGTCGGGATATATTTCCCCAAAGTGTTGGTGATACTTTGCCCCAAAGACGAGAACGAAAACTGCCCGGCCACCTCGCCGTTCAACAGGTCGGAATGGATACGCAACAGGCGGGAAGTTGACTTTTTGCTTGATTCGACAGATAATTTTTTAATAAACAAGCTATTATCCTGTTTCGAGAGCGTAATCGAGTCAATGTCTAAAGTCCCTATTGCGTTGTCGAGATTGTTGCCGGAAAAGTTGGCACGCATCGAGAACGAGAGGGTGGACAAATTTTGCTTGTTGTACAAATTGAGCTTGTCTAACTGGATATGATCTGCTTTGGCATACAAATCGAGGACCGGGATCTTCTGGGACAAATCGACTAAGCCTTTCACATCCAACTGGATATTTGGGTCAGCAAGCGACAGCACTCCATCCAGTTTTTTACCCTCATAGGTTCCGTTAAGCTTTATATTCTTGTACTTGTATCCTTTGTAGTCGAGGTCGTAGATGGCCCCGTCTATCGATCCTTTCGACTGGCCATTGTAAGGTTTATCGATTTTGACAGTCAACCCCAAGGTCACCTGATCGAGGTCTTTGTTGTCCAAAAGTCTTCCCAAGCGAAAATTAGACGTGGACACTTTTCCATTCAGGTACGAAGCTTTTCCCGGCTTGATACCAAACAACATTTCCATCTGGATAGTCCCTAAATTGGTTTCTATGGTACCGAATGCCAGAAGTTTGTCCAAATAGCCCGAAACATCTCCCGAAAACGAAATATTCCCGAGGTTCTTGATTGCCGAAGGAACATTCACCTTGTTGGCGGTCAGATTCTTTGACAAGCCCTCTATCCCGTCCTTGTCAGCATAAAAATGATCGATGGTAGCCAGCAGATAAAGCTTGTCGCGGTGCAGCACATCTTTGATCTCGGCATCGGCCACCAACTTCATCTTATCCCCGTAATGAAGACTAAGCGACTCCACATGGATGTCGTTCACTTTGCCCGACACCTTGGTCTGTATATTCACAACATCCTTGAATTTGGCCAATGCCGGCACAAACGCCGAAATGTCTTTGGGAGTTATTTCCGAGGGCTGCATGTCGAGCATAAAGGTCAAATTCTCCATAGCATCCTTTCCTTTCCCGAAGGAAAAAGAAAGTTTATCGAAACGGATGTCGGACGACGGAAGGTTCAGTTCAAAGCCTTTCACGCTCCAGCGATTCTTGCTCGTGGTGATTCGGGCAGTCATGTTTTGGATGTTCAATCCCGATTTTTCTTTGAGTTCAAGCTGCTTTACAACGATGTTGAGGGAGTCGGACTTGAGCGATTTCAGGGCAAACTTGGCGTTCAAATCCTGCACGTCCAAGTGATTGAAATCAATTTTGGAAGAATTGTAGTCCTGATCCTTGATGTCGAAATGCGCTTTGCCCTGCTTCAGGTTCACAAAGTCGATTTTCACTTCGTAGGCCGAAGGTTTGTTTTTCTTTTTGGAAGCAAAGGCATCGATGATGAACTGGATGTTGAGCGGCGATTTCTTGGTGTCTTTCGAAAGGCGAACATTAAAATCGGACATGGCGATGGAGGTCACCACCACTTGCTTTTGCAGCAACGCCCATAGGTCGATTCCCGCATAGATACGGTTGGCAACCAAGGCCGTATCGCCAGAGCGATCCTTCACATAGACGTCCAGCAATTCCACATTCGAAAACGGAGTGATGCGGAGTTTCTTTATATCCAAGTCTGTCTTGAGACGTTCTCTCAAATCGGACAAGACAGCCGCCCTGATTTTGTTTTGCACCGAATCCAAGTTGAGCAAGCCGTAGGCAGAGCCAAAAAGGATCACCAAAATGGCCAAAAAAGAGAGGGTTATGTATCTGAGTTTTTTGATAGCGGTCTAATTTAATTATGCAAAAATAAGCATTTTAACGGATTTTCCCGGCCAGCTATCATCAAAATTTAGCAGAATGTATTCGGAATAAATCAAATTAAATGTTAGCATTGCTTTAGGGAGCCAGCCGTTCTTTTGTCCACATTTCGTTTTCCAGGCGGAATTGGATACGGTCATGCAGTCGGTTACTACGGCCTTGCCAGAACTCGATCAACGACGGGCGAACCAAGTAGCCGCCCCAATTTTCGGGACGTGGCACACCTTTTCCAGCAAATTGCTTCTCAAAATCGGCATACAGTTTTTCCAAGTATTCCCTGCCGGGAATCACCTCGCTTTGCGGCGAAGTCCAGGCTCCCAGCTTGCTTTTGGGCGGACGCACTTCAAAATAGTTGTCCGAATCTTCGGGCGAAAGCTTTTCGGCAAAGCCTTCGATACGAACCTGACGTTCCAGTTCGTGCCACACAAAATTGAGCGCACAATGAGGATTGCCGGCAAGCTGCTTTCCCTTCCGGCTGTCGTAATTGGAGAAAAAGATAAAACCGCCCTGCTTTAACTCCTTGAGCAAAACAACACGCAAAGAAGACCTGCCCAAAGCATCCACCGTGGCCAGATTCATGGCACTCGGTTCATACACTTGCGCCTCTACGGCCTCCTTGAACCATTGCTCGAATGCCTCCAAGGGATTGTCCGGCAATTGCTTTTCGTCTAATGTCTTGAGGGTGAAATCGCGCCTCAAATCGTGAATATCTAACATGAAAAACAGTTCGTTACCAATTGCGAAGCAAAAGCTTTTTCGCCTCCACCTTCTCTATCTTTTGTGCACTTCGACTTTTTCCGTAGGCGACATTTCCCGGTTGCGTTTGTCCACAGATTCGATGAAATTGTCTGCCAGACGCTCGAATGCCAATGCAGTGAGGCTTCCCTCATTCAGGCTCACCGGCACGCCGCTATCCCCGCTTTCGCAGATGCTTTGCACCAATGGAATTTCGCCCAACAGGGCAACATTCAATTCTTCTGCCAGCTGCTTGCAGCCGCCTTTTCCGAATATATAGTATTTGTTTTCAGGCAATTCTGCGGGAGTGAACCAGGACATATTTTCCACCAATCCCAAAATAGGCACATTCACCTTGTCGTTGGTGAACATGTGGATTCCCTTGCGGGCATCGGCCAAAGCCACTTGCTGCGGGGTGCTCACAACCACCGCTCCGGTTATGGCAAGTGTCTGCACCATCGTCAAGTGAATGTCGCTCGTTCCGGGGGGAAAATCAATCAGAAAATAGTCCAACTCACCCCAGTAGGCATCGCCGATCAACTGCTTCAAGGCGTTTCCGGCCATGGCACCGCGCCACACGATGGCTTCATCCTTGTTCACAAAGAAGCCGATGGAGAGCATCTTCACGCCGTACTTTTCGACAGGAACAAGCATGTCTTTCCCATCCACGGGTTCCAAAAAAGGCTTGGCATCTTCCTCATTCAGCATTTTGGGCAGCGACGGGCCAAAAATATCGGCATCGAGCAGTCCTACTTTGTAGCCTTTGCGGGCAAGGGTGACGGCCAGGTTCACCGAAACGGTGCTTTTTCCGACACCTCCTTTTCCGGAAGAAATCGCGATGATGTTCTTCACCTGCGGAAGTAATCTTGCCGGTGCGGGTTTGGGCGCCTGTTTGGCTCTGACCTCTATATTTCCAACTATTTCAGCCTTTTCATCCGCATAAGTCAGGATGGCTGTTTCGGCAGCCTTCACTACGGACTTGATGAACGGATCGTTGGGGCGGTCGAAAAGGAGCGAAAAGCTCACTTTCATCCCGTCGATGCGGATGTCGTCTTCCACCATCCCCATCTCCACGATGCTTTTTCCCGTGCCGGGATAACGGACATTGGAAAGTGCATCTACAATAAGTTTCGGATATAAATTTGCCATTATTTTGTCGTTTTTTTAGCTTGAAGGCTTTGTGCATTGCTGCGCCCAAAGCTTCTGTAATCATCTTTTTCTATTTCCACATCCGGCTCGCCCCAGTCGATTGAGTCAGGGCAGCCGAAACGGATATATTTTATGTTTAAACCACGAGCCAACCATTGTTGTTCATAGTAAGTCTGGATATTCAAGATTTGGTCGTTGACAAAACGTTCGTCGTGATAGAGATCGTCCGTAAAAAAAAGATCCGGCAACCGGTTGAATGCCGCCATCTCGCGGGTATAAGTAAACATAAAGCTACTGTCGGTTTTCAAATGGACCAGCCCGTTGTCCGACAGAATGTTTC
>MKRS01000790.1 GCA_001897035.1 Bacteroidales bacterium 45-6 | reverse complement strand
CGGTGAAAAGCTGTCCGTTCTGTTGCTGTTATTTCGACATCGATGTTGAAATCAGGCAAACGCACGGAATAGTATCCGGGAACCGCTGTCTGTCTGCTTTTATCAATTGTGGCTCTGTACTCGTTGTTTGAGATATTGCCTGCAAACGGCAGCATGAGAATGTCTCCCAAATCAGGACAGCCTGTTCCATTCAAGTGGTTTTGAGCGAATCCTAGAATGGATTCATCTTCATGATTAAAGCCCGAACAATAGCGCCACGATGCGTTGCCGCTTTCCGGGCTTGCCTGTATCATTCCGAACGGGGCGCATGCTCCGGGAAATGTGTGACCGTTGTCAGCATTGCCGATAAACGGATTCACATACCGGGCATAATCCTTACTGCTGATCCCAGCACATAGAGATAACATCAAACAGCAAAGGAATATATTTTTGATGACATTTTTCATGGATTGATTTTTTTCGATTGATAATTTAAAATGAATCGTCCCAATTATCCGTTCGGAAGGGAGCCAGCGGCAGCCCTTCAGTGGTCATCACGTTAGCATCCGAAAAATTTCGAAAAGCATACCTTACTGACACCGGATTAGGCACTTGCTCACAAGTCACTTCTATTTTGTTTTGATTAGTGACATGGTTCGCTTTGGCCCTATAAAACTTTCGGTCCTGCCCGGCCAATTCAAACCCCTTGAGTTCCCCTACATAATAATTGAAGCTACCCACTGCTGCCGGACTATAACCTGGCACATTTTTAAACGTGAGAATGGCTTTGTTTCCTTCATAGCGGACGTTGTCAATGACAGGAGCATCCGCAAGAGGCGCTTCAGTTTTGTATGTATTCCGGAGAGCAATCGATGCCAGCCGTAATCCTATCTCTTTTTTACGGGGAGGATGAATAGCTGTAGGATGGCCGAGGTCGGTGGTGGAGGCAATTGCCGAATTCGGGATCAGCCTGAGGGCTTTGTATTGTGCCTCGATGGTCAGTGGCAGCCTGATGGAATTCGCCCCATCAAATGTGAAAGGGGCTAACTGCACGTAATAGAAGGGCATATCCATGTTTTCCCATTTTTCTCTCCATAGCTTTACCATCGAAGCCATCAGCTTGTCGTAATCGGCGGAATTGTTTTGGTTGGTCTCGCCCTGATACCAGATGAACCCTCTCGAAGTATATTGGATTAGGGGCGCAATCATCCCGTTGTAGAGATAAGAAGGTGTGGTTGATTCCCAATCGTTGATATGCGTCAGTGACCTTTCGTGGTTGATGCCCGCAGTCTGCTTAATTGCATCAACGGTCATCCATGCTTCAATTGGAGTGCCTCCACAATTAGATGTAATGAGTCCAATAGGAATTCCCAATATTTTATTCAAGTTTTTGCCAAAAAGGTATGCCACGGCACTGAAATCTCGCACGCTTCCTGAGTCCGATTTTTTCCAGCCTCCCATGCAGTCTTCTTGTATATCGGCTTTTGGCGAGGGACTCACTGTGAACATCCGGATGCCGGGATATTGCGCCGCATCGGCAATATCTTCCAATGTTCCTTCCACTGGCTGCCCATAAAAACCATGCATCGGCATTTCCATGTTTGACTGTCCGGAACATATCCAGACTTCACCTATCAATATATCTTTGATTGTCAATGGTTCGCCGTCGCTTATTTCTATGCTGTAAGGGCCTCCTGCTTCGGGTGTTGAGATCCTGACTATCCAATTTCCACCAGAGCCTGATTTTACCTTATAGGTTTGTTTCCCCCAAGAGGGTTTTACTTTCACATATCGATGCGGCGTTGCCCACCCCCAGAGATTGACTGAAGCGGATCGTTGCAGCACCATGTTATCGCCAAGAACCGATGGCAACTTTATTTTTGCTGACAGGTTCATTACTGTAAGAAGAGTCAGGCATAATAGTTCAATCCTTTTCATTTCCATAAATAGTCAATTTCATAAAGAAGCTTGTCGTTCAGATTTTAAGTAATAAGAGTAATTTGTTTTAGAATATATAGCTTGCCACTATTTAGTGGGACTATTTCTTGATGATTGTTCCCGAATTTTCCAAAACAATAGACTCCTGTTTGTCGCTTCCCGGATATTTAACGTTTATAAATTCTACTTTTCCCACATTGTTGAACCAGAACGCAGGGCGAACTTCCTTCCCACTGAAATTCAGATCCACATTCTGAAACACTACATTCTGTACATTCTTCATATACCATCCCCAAGCGGGCAAAGGCCGAGAATCGGCAGGAGGCTGGTTGGGTTTCAGGTTCCGCAAAGCCGGATCATTATTGCCCACATAGTTTATCGCTATGTCACGCAACACGACATTGTCAAAAACCCCGCCCCGCCAACTTTCGATCGAAGCCGCCGCATAATTAACATTAGTGGCCTTGAGCCTTTCAACGAGAACATTTCTGGCATTGTTTCCTTCATTCAGGACAATCATTAAAGGATTGTTTAGCATATCTATTTCAATATCGAAGATATGCACATCTTCCATGTCGCCAGTCGACTTTCCCCACCCACCAGGTTGGAGGATGATGGCGGAGAGCATGTTGTTTCGTTTTAATTCTTTTGAGGTACGGTGGGGATATTTTCCGGGTCCTTTGAATACACAGTTTGAGATTGCGAGTCCATTTGCTGGCATAATCATCCGGATGCCGTTGCACGATGAATTGATGCGGCAATCGGTGATGACCATATTTTCCCAAAATCCTCCGGCAATGGCATCGTCGCCGGTTTGAAATTCGCAATTGCGGATAGTAATATTTTTTCCGCCCCGGATATGTATTCCATCCCAGCCTTCGTTGACGGACAGATTCTGGAATACAGCATTTTCAATTGAATAGGCCATGAACGCGTAGTTGGCAGCATGGTTGATAGTAATCCCGCTGAGCGTGAAATTGCGTGATTCTCCAATAATGATCGCATGTGGGCCGCGCATTTTTTCCTCCCCTTTTGGGTCAAACAAGTGCATGC
This sequence comes from Bacteroidales bacterium 45-6, assembly GCA_001897035.1. Taxonomy (GTDB): domain Bacteria; phylum Bacteroidota; class Bacteroidia; order Bacteroidales; family Dysgonomonadaceae; genus UBA1309. The sequence goes on along the minus strand of MKRS01000790.1, from coordinate 1,417 downwards.
CGTCTATCGAACCCTCTCCTTCTATTGAAAAGTTCCCGATTCCCCGACCCAGGATCAGGGCTCTGTTCCAATACGGGTCGCGCGAGCTATTGGCGTTCTGGCTACTGTCACCACTATCGTATTTTCGGAGATTTTGTAAAGGTATATAAGACTGGTATTCATCCAATGCAGTGGTGGCTTTGATGACGGCATCTTTTTGCAAATATAGCCTCACATTGTCTTTCAGCAAGAGAGTTCCAGTCACAAATATTCCTTTGGGTACGATGACAGTTCCCCCTCCGGTTGCTGCGCAATCTGCTATTGCCCAATTGATAGCTTTGGTATTAATTGTTTTTGCATCACCTTTTGCCCCGTATTTTCGCACATCATACATTTTGTCCTCCATACTAGTAGCTTCCATATATGCGATGTGCAACATCAACAACAGCCCCACAATGAACCTTAATCTATTCCCTACCATAAAATTTTCTTTTTATACCAATAAATATCTAATAATAAACAGTTTAAATTCAAATTGCTTTTATTCTCATACACGCTGTATGGCAATGAAAATCCCATTTCGGCTATTTCTGATTTCAAAAAAATAGAAAAAGCCAAACCTCCAAGTTTGTAATCAAAGGACTTTTGTAATTGGGAATTGGGTATCCTCCTGCCTAAGAATTTTTCATTTCACATACACAGCGTATCCGTTTTGAAGAAGCGATACACCTTCGCCATTCGAGAAATCCATGTATGTATTTTTCAAATAGTCCTTAAACTTTCCGGCGGGAATTTGATCGGTGAACCTCACACGAACGGGAATGTTTGAAAAATTGAGGATGACCAGCACTTCATTAGTACCCCGTACACGAGAATATGCGAATACCTTGTCTTGACTTGTTTTGTAAATTTTCAAAGCACCTCGATTCGTCCCATCCTCCAAAGCCAGTTGACTGCGCTTTAGTTGGGTAAGCTTTTTGTATAGGTTCACATATAGGTTATTAGTTGGATTCCAATCGACCTTTACATTTTCAGCAAAATTCATCACCTTATTCAATCCGATCTCCTGACCGTTGTAGATTAAGGGCATATCGTAGATGGTGAATATAAATACTGTGAAAGGGAGTACATTATTTCCTAACCGGTCAAATTCGGTTCCTTCAAAAGCATTCAGATCGTGGTTAGTAAAAAACACCATCCGGCCTTTGTCCTTGTATGCTTTGTCGCTATATATAGATTCGCAGGTGGTGATAAGAGATTGCAAATCATTATTCTTGCCAAAATTATTTAGCGCATTGCTCAATGTCCAGTTATAATCATAATCAAAAACCTTTATATAATCGGCATTGTCAGCTTCTGCCAGCCAAGCTATCTTTTTGATACTATCTACTTGAACACGGGCTTCTATCCAAAATGACAAGGGAACTATTGCCGCCGC
>MKRS01000789.1 GCA_001897035.1 Bacteroidales bacterium 45-6 | reverse complement strand
GATTGTTATATCTGGAAATTCCCAATTTTCTCCAAAGTCGTATTCTAATTTTGCAGCATCAAATTTTCTAAATAGTTCAAATTGATGAAGAAATTGTTGTTATTGTTTGGCCTGATGTGCCAGTGCATGCTCTTTGCGCAACAGGTGTCGGTGAGCGTGAAAGATGCTCAAACGAAAGAGTCTTTAATCGGTGTAGCCGTGACGGTGCCGGGTACATCGATGGGTGCTGTTACCGATGGGAAGGGCGTTGCAATATTGAATATTCCCAGTGGATTGCCGGCTATGCTTAAAGTGCAGTACATGGGGTATCAAACGGCTGAAGTGAAAGTGACCAAGCCCGGATTGCAGGAGGTGTTGATGCAACCGGCATCGGAGCATCTTGAGGAGGTGACCGTCACTTCGGTACGTACCAATTCCCGTATCGAGGCTATTCCTACCCGCATTGAAGTGCTTGGACTGGAAGATACGCAAGAAGAAAATGGTATTATGCCCGGCAATATTTCGAGCCTTTTGGGTGATATTGCCGGAATCCAGATGCAGGAGGTGAGTGCTGCTTCGGGCAACACTTATGCCCGCATCCAGGGACTGAATGGTCGTTACACGCAGTTGCTGAAAGACGGGCTGCCACTCTATGGTGGACTGTCGGGTAATTTCGGTATTATGCAGGTGCCGCCGCTCGACCTGAAACAGATCGAAATCATCAAGGGTTCCTGCTCTACCCTGTACGGCGGCGATGCCATTGGCGGTATCATTAACTTGGTGAGTAAAGACCCTATGCCACAGCAGGAACTCAGCGCTACTGTCAACGAAACTTCGCTGCACGAAACCAACCTGAATGCCTATCTGGCGAAGAAGTACAAGACTTTCGGATATACCCTGTTTGCAGGGCAGACCTGGCGGCAGGCGACGGATGTGAACGGTGACGGACTGAGCGAATCGTCAAGGGTACGCAGCACAGTGATTCATCCGAAATTCCAGTTTTACCTCGATCCGCGCTCAACGTTGACTGTGGATTATACCGGAACGTTTGACAACCGCAAGGGTGGGGACATGCGCTACCTTTCGTCGGGCAGCGGATCGTACTATCATGTGGGTACGCAGTCGGACCGGCACAGTGTGACCGCCAAATATGTGAACAACCTGTCGCCGACCAGTAATATTACCGTCAAAGCGAGTGGCAGCAACCTAGATCAAATCATCGACACCCGCAATTATAATTTCCGGGCCAACCAGTTGCTCTATTATTCGGAGCTCTCCTATTTTCGGCAGTTCGATAATATGAATTGGGTGATCGGGGCTAATTTCAACGGCGATCAGTTTCACAACCGTTCGTCTCTGATACCTCTCAACAGTTATTCCTACAACACCCTCGGCGGCTTTATTCAAAATACCTACAATCCGGTGCCGGCGTTTACTATCGAAAGTGGTTTGCGGGCCGATTACCAGAATAAATACGGCTGGTTTGTGTTGCCTCGCCTTTCGGTGATGTACAAGTTCGGCAAGGAGTGGACGGCGCGTGTCAATGGCGGACTTGGGTATATGGCTCCCAATCCACTCAACTATCTCGATCTGGAACAGGATTTGAACCGTCTGACTTCGGTGTCGGGGCTGAAACCGGAACTCTCGCACGGGCTGAATGCTGATGTTAATTTCCAGAAACGCATTGGCGATGTGGCGATCAACCTGAATCAGGCATTTTTTGCTTCGTTTATCAATTCGCCGGTCGACAGTTTGCCCGGAACTACCGGCGTGGTGCTTTACAATGCTCCCAAAGCTCTGCGGACACTTGGCGCACAAACTTATATGCGACTGACTGTGGGCGATTGGGAGGTTTATCTCAGTTATGTCTATACGCACGTCAACAAACTCTACAACGCTGAACACCAGCAACCCATCTGCACGCCGCAACACAACCTGTCGAATACGATGATATTTGAACTAAATAAAAACTGGAGTGTAGGTCTCGAAAATTCGCTAGTGGCTGGGCAAATCAACCAGGACAACCAGCCCACAAAGGCCTACTACATTATGGCCGCCATGCTGAAATATAGTTCGGGCCACCTTACGGCAGTGCTCAACGGCGAAAACCTGCTGAATGTGCGTCAAAGCCGATACGAACCAATCTTCGATGGCACTATTGACAATCCGCAGATGCGGCAACTCTGGGCTCCGATTGAAGGGCGAATACTGAATCTATCCATTACATGGAAATTGTAGAGAGAATTGATCGCTACTAACTAACATGAGTTCGACATAAGCAATCTTTTGCATTTCACCCCTTTTCCGTAGGAAATACAGCTCGGTAGAACAAAATTTTAATTCTTACGCTTATCATCCTGTAGGGATGATCCGTTAAAAATGGTGCATACTTGCGGCGTGCAATCCTTCTTTTGTTTCCTTTTTCTACCGAGCGAATATCCCGATGGGATATTTTCTTTTCCTACCGATGAAAGAAGTTGTCCAGAGATTCTTTTCTTCGTGGATTCTCTTTCTTAGTTTGTTTGTGTGTTATGTCCTTGCTTGTTTTTCGTAGATCGAACTCACAACATGTAAGCTGATAGCCAATAGCTAAAGGCTATGCTCTGCATTTTATAAAAAATACGATAACTTATTTTTGCATTTACTTTTATTTGCCTATCTGATAAAAACGAGTAGGGCGTCCTTTGTGGAACGCCCTACTTTCTGTTGAGGAAAAACTATTTTCCTTCGTTTTTCTATTAGATCAGTTTGCTTTCGCGCAAGATGTCGTTCGTTTTGTGAACGGCCGCTGCTGAAGCATCGAATTTTGCTTTTTCTTCGGCGTTCAGTTTCAAATCAATGATTTTCTCCCAGCCATTCTTGCCAAGCACAACAGGCACGCCGATCAAGATGTCGCTGTGTCCGTATTCACCTTCGAGCAATACGCTGCAAGGAACCACTTTCTTTTGGTCGTGCACGATGGATTCCACCACCGATGCTGCTGCCGCTCCGGGAGCATACCAAGCTGAAGTACCCAGCAAACCAGTCAATGTGGCCCCGCCAACCATGGTGTCGGCAACCACCTTATCCAAAGTTTCCTTGTCAAGCAATTCGCTTACCGGAATTCCTTTGTATGTGGCCAAACGTGTAACAGGGAACATGGTAGTGTCACCATGACCGCCGATCACGAAACCTTCCACGTCGTTTGGATTCACACCCAAAGCCTGGCTTAGATAATATTTGAAACGGGAGCTGTCTAATGCACCACCCATTCCGATCACTTGATTTTTGGGAAGACCTGTTACTTTTGCAGTGAGATAAGCCATCGGATCCATCGGGTTGGAAACAATCACAAGGATAGCCTTTGGGGAATATTTCAGGATGCTTTCGGCAACGGATTTCACGATTCCGGCATTCACACCAATGAGTTCCTCGCGGGTCATACCCGGTTTGCGTGGAAGCCCCGAAGTGATAACCACCACATCCGAACCAGCTGTGGCCGCGTAGTCGTTTGTCTCACCTTTGATACGGGTATCAAAGCCCAGCAACTGAGCTGTTTGATTCATATCCATCGCTTTACCCTCGGCAACACCTTCTTTCACATCAAGCATTACCACTTCATCTGCTATTTCCTTGAATGCAAGTACATTTGCACACGTTGCGCCAACATTTCCGGCTCCAACAACAGTTACTTTAGACATAAAAATATTTTTTATAATTAGATTGAATTAATAAGATCTTAGTCAGTTAGTAAGGACAACAAATTTACATTCTTATTCCCGAATACCGAAGCCTTTTTTGAACAAAATGCAGCCGAAATATTAAATTTGATGAAACGCAAGCTACATTTTGCTTTATATCTTTTAAACGATTATTTTTGCAGTTCGATAGATAATGACCAACATAGAATTAAATGGAAGAGAATAAACCTCAGAAAAAAGCCAGCAAATATATAAAATGGTTCGTCGCATTGATCTTTGTGATGCTTATTGGACTCGGAGCCGCCGTTTACTACATTAATCAAAAAAATGAGCAAATCGAGGATCTGGAACAGCAGGGAGAGTTGTCGAAGAAGCAGTTGGAAGACGAATACGAGAGCCTTTCCGTTCAGTACGAGGGCTTCAAGTTTTCGGTGAAAAACGACTCTTTGCTGCAGAAACTTGACAATGAGCAAACCAAAGTGCAACGCCTGATGGAGGAATTGCGTGCCACAAAGGCTTCGAATCGTGCTGAAATCGGCCGCCTCACGAAGGAATTGGCCAGCTTACGGAAAATACTGAAGTCGTATGTGGTGCAAATTGACTCGCTCAACCAGACTAACGAACGCTTGGTGAAGGAAAATACCGAAATAACGAATAAATACAAGGAAACCAACAAAACTCTCGACCAAGTGCGCCAGGAAAAAGAGTCGCTCAACGAAAAAGTGACATTAGCTTCTAAGCTTGACG
>MKRS01000788.1 GCA_001897035.1 Bacteroidales bacterium 45-6 | reverse complement strand
TTTCGCACATTGCCTTGAGGAGGTTGAGCGGAGAATCGGCCAACGAATTCTATACTCCCCTCGAGGGGGTGAAACTTTCCCTCTCGGAGGAAGGGACATTGGTGATTGATGCACCTCATGTCTCGCCAGAGGTGCTGACAACGACTGATGTGGCAGAACTGAAAGAAGACCAGCAATTTAAAGTTGTGGGACGGAAAGACAATGTTATCAACAGCGGCGGCATCAAAATACAGGCGGAAGAGGTGGAACGGCTGCTTCGCCCCTACTACGGAGACACTTTCGCCATCACGTCTGCACCCGACCCGAAATTCGGGCAAATTGTTGTTTTGGCAACCACTGAGGCCGTTGATGAGACTGTGTTAAAGGCTTATTTGCCAGTTTACTATCAGCCGAAAAGGGTTATTTGGATAGAAAAACTTCCGTTGACGGAAACCGGAAAGGTGGAGCGGGGAAGGTTACGGGAGATAGCAAAGGAACGGTGCAAGTGACAGTTTCTGGAGAGGCATGTTAAAGCACAAGGGCCTTTCATTCACGATCTTCTCGGATCTTCGTCTTTGTATTCCTCAAAATCGACGTATTCGCCTTCATCCTTTTGGAAAATCTTTTCTCCGTTTTTTGTATTGGCATCCCTTTCTTCGTTTCCAGAATAAGGATTTTCTCCTCTGGTTTGGCTGTAATCCCTGTTTCCGGTGAACATTTTCAATATGCCACGCAAAATAGAGAGTCCTGTGCTTAGCACAAAAACGACAACAAAAACAACTATAGCTAAAAGGAATAAGATAAATCCTCCCATGTTCGATCGATTTTAAAAGGAATTCAAAATCTTTGTTAGTCAGGTTCTACAAGCCTGTTCTTCTTGTTGAAAATGCAACAAAGACAAATATAGAACAACACGCTTACGGCAATACCGAGGATGTTCAGAAAATACGTGGAAACGAGCGTGAAGGCCAGCAATGCAATAAGCTGTTCGTTTTCTTTCCAACGGAGTTTTCTCTTTTTCAATGAAAACATCGGTATTTCAGAAATCATCAGGTAGCTGAATACGAAAATAAGTATGACCACCGTAGCCAGCAGCTCGGCGTTGATAGTTTCGTATCGATGGATTCCGGCGCAAAAGCTTGCCCAAAACATCGCATTTGCCGGTGTAGCCAACCCGATGAAGGAGTCTGTTTGTCTTTCGTCGAGGTTGAATTTAGCCAACCTTAGGGCTGAAAAAATGACGATGACAAAGGCCAGGTAAGGGATGTATTCTTTCAGTGGCTCCAAAAAAACAGGATAGGCTACGTTGGAACCGCTTAGGAGCGAGTAGATGGCCACTGCAGGTGCCATGCCGAAGCTGATGAGGTCGGCCAGTGAATCGAGTTCCTTGCCGATAGGCGAGTAGGCATCCAATAGGCGCGAGCTAAAACCGTCAAGGAAGTCAAAAAGCCCGGCCATCACCACCCAGAAAACCACCCATTCGAGTGCTCCGTGAAATGCGGCTACGCAGGCAATGCAGCCCGAGAAGGCATTGAGGGAGGTTATCAGGTTAGGAACGTGCTTCTTCATTTGCTTGCTTGTTTGATGGAACTAAATTGGCCAATATTGTTTGAGTGGCGGTCACTTTTTGGTCTAATTCAACCAGGATTTCCGTGTCCAACGGTAGGAAAATATCCACCCTTGAGCCAAATTTGATAAAACCCATCTGGTCGTTTACGGTAATCTTTTGGTCGGGTTTTGCATAAGTGACGATCCTGCGTGCCATCGCACCGGCAATTTGCCTTGTGAGTATCTCCCGCCCATCGGGCAAGGTGATGACCACTGTTGACCGTTCGTTTTCTGTGCTCGATTTCGGCAGGTAGGCCGCCATGAAACGCCCGTTGTGGTGCTTCGAAAGGGCGACTTTTCCGCTTGCGGGATACCAGTTGGCATGAACGTTGAATACCGACATGAAGATTGATACTTGAAGCCGCCTGTCGTGAAAGTACTCGTTTTCTGTTGTTTCTTCTATTGCAACGATTTTGCCGTCGGCTGGAGCCACAATCTTGCTTGCGTCGTCTCCCGAAAAATGCCTGTAAGGGAGGCGAAAAAAATTCACGACCAATAAGAAAAAGATGGTCGAAGCAATGGCCGACAAGGCTATTATGTTTTTGGGAGCGTTGGAAAAATACAAGGCCCCATTGGCAACTATCAGTATTGCAAATAGTTTTGTTAGTATTCCTGTTCCTTCTCGATGTAATTTCATCCGTTATGCGGGGTTCATTTCAAGTTTCGAACGACAAAAATATTCTTAATTTAATGAATTTGCAAAAAATGATCGCCTAAAATCCCTAAAGCTCCTTAAGGAAATATGTTGCGACATATTTTTAGCTGCTTATGTGTTGATTGTAAGCGTATTGCTTTTCTTGAGCGTGTTGGGCTTTTTCAGGAGGGGCAATTCGAAGTTCAAGCTTCCTTTTTTTATAGCCGGACGAATGTGACATGCCTGAAAAATGCTGGATAACTCCGAATTCAATGCGGATAATTCAAATTACAATAACGCCTGCCGATTATAAAACAGGTGTGCCGTAGGTATCGCTTTCGTCCTTTTTATAGAGTCGATATGTGCGAAGGCTTTTGTCCATGCGGTCTTGCGGTCGTTGAGCTGCAGATCAAGAGTGTCGATTCTTCTTGTCCCGACAGCGTTTTCGATCTAAAATTGGACTAAGGCTATTTCCGGGTCGTTTTTTTTACGTAATTTTACAGCCATTTTAAAAATTAGGCTTAATCAAATGAATCGAAAGGTTAGGGTGCGTTTTGCACCAAGTCCCACAGGGCCACTTCATATTGGCGGTGTTCGTACTGCATTGTACAACTATCTTTTTGCAAAACAGCAGGGTGGCGATTTCATCTTGCGGATAGAGGATACTGATTCGCAGCGATTTGTTTCCGGGGCGGAATCTTACATCGAGGAAGCCCTCACTTGGTTGGGCTTGACTTTCGACGAAGGTGTCTCCGTGGGCGGGAATTACGGACCCTACAAACAATCGGAAAGGAAAGAAATTTACAAGAAGTATGTCGCTCAATTGCTTAAAAATGGCTCGGCATACATCGCTTTTGATACACCGGAGGAGCTGGATGCCAAAAGGAGCTCTGTGGCCAACTTTCAATATGACGCATCTACCCGCTTGGAAATGCGCAATTCGCTGACTTTGCCGGATGCGGACGTGCAGTCGTTGATCGCCGAAGGCAAGCAATATGTGGTGCGCTTCAAGATCGAACCCCACGAAGATGTCATTGTCAAGGACGCGATTCGCGGTGAGGTGAAAATCAATTCTTCCATCTTGGACGACAAGGTTCTTTATAAATCGGCCGACAATCTCCCTACTTATCATTTGGCGAACATCGTGGACGACCACCTGATGGAAATCACCCACGTAATTCGCGGTGAAGAGTGGCTGCCTTCCGCCCCTTTGCATGTGCTTCTCTACCGTGCTTTTGGCTGGACGGAGACGATGCCTGTGTTTGCGCACCTGCCTTTGTTGCTGAAGCCCGAAGGAAACGGGAAACTAAGCAAGCGCGACGGCGACCGTCTGGGTTTCCCCGTTTTTCCGCTTGAATGGAAAGATCCAAAAACCAATGAAATATCTTCCGGCTACCGCGAAGGTGGCTACTTGCCGGAAGCCGTGGTCAATTTTTTGGCTTTGCTTGGCTGGAATCCGGGCAATGACGAAGAAATTATGTCTGTGGACGACATGGTGCGGCTTTTCACACTTGAAAAATGTAGCAAAAGCGGCGCTAAATTCGATTTTGAAAAGGCAAAGTGGTTCAACCACCAATATATTTTGCGTAAAAGCAATTCCGAAATTGTGAAATTGTTTTTGCCCGTACTGAAAGAAAAAGGAATTGAAGTTTCCGAAGGTTGTGCCGAACAGGTTGTGGGTTTGATGAAGGATCGTGTGTCGTTTGTCAAGGACTTGTGGGAGCAGACTTCCTTCTTCTTCGTTGCTCCGGCAGCTTACGACGAGAAAACGGTGAAGAAACGTTGGAAGGAGGATTCACCGGCGCAATTGAAAGAATTGAGCGATGTCCTTGCCGGCTTGGACGACTTCTCTGTGGAAAATCAGGAAAAAAACGTGATGGCTTGGATCGAATCGAAAGGGTATCATCTGGGAAACATCATGAATGCTTTCCGCTTGGCGATTGTTGGCGAAGGCAAAGGCCCGCACATGTTTGACATCACCGCCTTGATTGGAAAAGAAGAAACGATAAGCCGTCTCGAAAAGGCGATGGCCTCTATACACAAATAACAGTGGTATTCCCGCACGATTCTAACATAGAACATTCGGAAAAATGTACGATCTTATTATTTCAATCTATGCCGGATTAGTGCGTCTGGCGCAATACTTTAATCCGAAAGCCCGCCTGATGATAGACGGGCACAAGGAAA
>MKRS01000787.1 GCA_001897035.1 Bacteroidales bacterium 45-6 | reverse complement strand
CTTGTTGTTTTTGGGTCTATGTTTTGAAGCCTATCAGGGAGGAATCAAGAAAGATCCGCCCAGTTACAGCTATTTCTTTGTCACGTCGGGCTTGGCGTTCATGGCGTTGCTGGGATTTAGTATTATCTGCGATTTTTACGGATGCGTTCGCAGTACCAAATTTTTAGTAATGTCGGGGCAAAATCCCATGATAGCCTATGTGGCTGGCGACTTACTGATTATGCCGATTGCCGGATTGCTTGGTCTAACCCCGTTGCTGCATTATTTCAATGCAGATGTAGCTTTCGGTTTTTTGCGTGGCGTTATGCTTACAGGCATTGCAGTCTTAGTTACTATGTTTTTCACACGCATCAAATGGTTCTGGCGAACCTGAGGGGAAGATGTCTGGTATTTTTCCCGGCTCTTAAGTAAATGCAAAAATAAATTGTCGTATTTTTTAACGCGAGACATAGCTATTAGCTGATAGCTGTTAGAAAAGGCTAATGGCTAACGGCTATTGGCTATCAGCTTATACATTTCACGACAGCAAATCATTCTTATTACTTAATTTCTAAAATCGAATTAAAAATCAAATAAAATGCGACTTATCATACAACCAAATGCTGCGTCTGCTTCTGATTGGGTAGCGCAATATATTGTAAAACAAATCAATGAGTTTTCCCCTACGGCCGACCGTCCTTTTGTACTTGGTCTGCCAACGGGTTCCACGCCTCTCGGAACATACGGCAAATTGATCGATTTGCACAGGCAGGGGCAGGTCTCGTTCCGGCACGTGGTCACTTTCAACATGGACGAATATGTGGGGATTCCTCAAGATCACCCGCAAAGCTACCACACCTTCATGTGGGACAATTTCCTCTCGCATATCGATATTTTGCCTGAAAATGTGCATATTCTCGATGGAAATGCCTCCGATCTGCTTTGCGAATGCAAGGAATATGAGGCCAAAATGCAGTCTTACGGCGGAATTCATCTGTTCTTGGGAGGAGTAGGTGTGGATGGGCATATCGCCTTCAACGAACCGGGTTCTTCCTTGCAGTCGAGGACGCGCATCAAGACACTCACGCAGGATACGGTCATTGCGAATTCCCGCTTTTTTGAAAACGACTTAAACAAAGTGCCAAGGCACGCCCTCACGGTGGGGGTTGGCACCATTCTGGACTCGAAGGAGGTGCTGATTATAGCTACGGGACACAACAAAGCCCGCGCCTTGCAGCAGGCAGTGGAAGGGGCGGTCAACCATCTGTGGACAGTCACCGCACTCCAATTGCATCCCAAAGGGCTTATCGTCTGCGACGAGGCTGCCACTGCCGAGCTGAAAGTGGGAACTTACCGCTATTTCAAGGAGATAGAAGGGGATATTTAGGCAGATAAATTTGAATTAACGACGATATTACAAAATCAAAAAAAATGAAAGAAATGAGATACGACCTAAGTTCGGAAATCACGTTGGAAATGATCCCCGAACGTTATTACCAAGCCACCGACATGATTGAAGGTCTTCGTCAGGCACGTTTCGAAAAGCTGAAGACCAATATTTACAAGAATCAGCGCGAGGGTTCCGTGTTTGTAGCAAACCGTATAGCAGCCTTGATCCGCGAGAAAGGGAGGACTGGCGATGTTTGCTTGCTGGGCCTTTCGGGAGGCACCTCGCCGCTTGCCGTTTACGAAGAATTAGTGAGGATGCACCGGGAAGAAGGCTTGAGCTTTGCCCATGTCCACGTTTTGAATGTGGCCGAATTTTTTCCCATCTATGACGACAAACGGCATTCCAATGGAAAATTGCTGAGGGATCATCTTATCGATAAGGTGGACGTGAAGCCGGAAAATTTCATCACCCCCGATTCTTCCGTCAACAGGGGGAATGTCTATGATTATTGCCACCGGTATGAGCAGCTTATCGAGCAACACGGAGGCCTCGACTTGGTGCTGTTGAGTGTAGGTCTGGTTGGGAATATCGCTTACAATGAACCGGGATCGCAGGCCGGCAGCCTCACCCGCTTGATGTTGCTCGACCACGAGTCGCGGAGGGACTTGAAGCGTTTCTACTCTTCTCCCGCAGAAGTGCCGGACAGTGCCGTCACCATCGGCTTGTCCACCATACAGAAAGCCAAAGAGGTGGTTCTGGTGGCTTGGGGTGAAAACAAATCGGAAATAATAAAAGAGATCGTGCAAGGAAAGGTGGACGACAATGTTCCTGCTTCCTTCCTCCAATTGCACAAAAATGCGGTAGCGGTGCTTGACCTTGGAGCTGCCGAACACCTGACTCGCATCAGCCAACCTTGGCTCGTGGGTTCGTGCGAATGGACAAACAAGCTGATCCGGCGGGCCATTGTGTGGCTATGCGGCCAAACGGGAAAGCCGATCCTGAAACTGACAAACAAGGATTACAACCAGCATGGTCTTGACGAATTGCTTTCGCTTTATGGCTCGGCCTACGATGTCAATATTCGTATATTCAACGATTTGCAGCACACTATCCCCGGCTGGCCGGGCGGAAACCCCGATGCCGACGCCTCCAACCGCCCCGAGCGGGCATTGCCCTATCCCAAGCGGGCTTTGGTGTTCAGCCCTCATCCCGATGATGATGTGATCTCGATGGGAGGAACTTTGCAGCGCTTGGTGGATCAGAAGCACGAGGTGCATGTGGCTTACCAAACTTCGGGCAACATTGCTGTGGGGGACGAAGAAATCATCCGTTCCATCTCCCTTTTTCGCCACCTGAACGAGGAATGGAATGCTCAGCCCGGCAGTCTGCGCGGCAAGTGCGACGAGATTCTCCATTTCCTGAGTCTCGACAAACAATCTGGGGATAAGGATTCTGCCGATGTGCTGTTTATGAAAGGTCAACTGAGAAGGGAGGAAGCCCGTTCTGCCTGCCGTTATGTGGGCATTCAGGCCGAGAATGTCCACTTTCTGGCACTCCCTTTTTATGAAACAGGCAGAATCCAGAAAGGCAAACTGTCGGAGAAAGACATTGCAAAAATCATAAGCTTGCTCCAGGAGATTGAGCCTCACCAAATCTATCTGGCTGGCGACTTGGCCGATCCTCACGGCACTCACAAGGTGTGTCTGGATGCAGCCTTGGCTGCTATTCACGAGTTGAGGGATGAATTGTGGATGAAAGACTGCCGCATTTGGATGTACCGCGGTGCGTGGGCCGAGTGGGAGATAGACCACATCGAAATGGCTGTGCCGATCAGTCCGGAAGAGCTTCGTAAGAAACGCAATTCCATCCTTCGCCACCAGTCGCAAATGGAGTCCGCTCCGTTCTTGGGCAACGACGAGCGTTTGTTTTGGCAACGGGCCGAAGATCGCAACCGAGCTACGGCTGATCTGTACAGAAGTTTAGGCCTTGCCTCCTACGAGGCTATCGAGGCGTTTGTCGAATACAAGCCATTGTGATGACATCATAACCTGCAAAAGGAGACCGGAAGTATGCCTTAGGTTATTGAAAAGTTTGCCTTTGTTTATCTACCGTCTTTTATTTTTATGTCCGCTCGTAGCCGCTTTCCGTTGATCAGAAAGCGGCTTCGCTTTGTCTATCTTTCAAAATAATGCCACACGAATGAATGATCTGTTCGTCCTCTTGATTGCAACGAATTGGCTTTTCGTTTTCTTCATGTTTATTGTTGAAATAATATGAATTTTATAGAGGTGCGGACTCTTGCGATTTTGCTAAAAAAAACGACAGTCCGAATGCTCCGTGCCTTCGAAAAAATTATCCGTGTCAAGAAATGAGGACTGTGGATAGTTAAAAATCAGGGGAGAGAGGTTCTCCTGTTCATAATTCTACCTTTTCTTTTCAATTTTCACCCCGGGTATCGATTGCGTAGCCTACTTTTGAGGGAAGGATATTAATCTTTAATTTTAACTTTAAATTATGAGAAGAACACATGTATTCTGTCTATTTATTTTTATGATAAGTAGCATCTCCGTTTTTGCGCAAAAAAGCATCACGGGAAAAATAGTTGACGAAAAAGGGGAGCCATTAGTCGGTGTTACCGTTATCGTGAAAGGAACAACCGATGGTGTCACAAGTGATGTGGAAGGAAAATATGCTGTCTCAGCAAAAGAAGGAAGCATACTTACTTTTTCGTACATCGGCTATTTGACCAAAGAAGTGAAGGTTGCCTCACAGAAAGAGGTTAATTTAGTTTTGGTAGAAGATAACAAGACCTTGAATGAAGTGGTGGTTGTGGGCTATGGAAGTATGACCCGCAAGGATGTCACCAGTTCGATCACCTCACTGAAATCCGACAAACTGAACACCGGTGTATATACTGATCCCGGACAGTTGTTGCAGGGCAAGGTTCCTGGATTAACAGTCGTTCAGAGCAGTGATCCTACAGCAGGAACAACCTCTATCTCTCTTCGTGGCGCATCTACTTTGCGTACCGGTGAGGCGATGGAACCCTATTA
>MKRS01000786.1 GCA_001897035.1 Bacteroidales bacterium 45-6 | reverse complement strand
CATCGGCTTTCTATTACGACTACTACGGACGCCTTTACCTCACATATTCCACCACCCACAGGGGAGGCTATGAAATTTCATTGACCAGTTTGGACTTCAGGGGAAAACCCGCTTATGTACGCAAGACCCATATAAAAAATCACGCACCGTGATCTCGGCAACAGAAGAATACTGGTATTCTTACGACAACGCCGAACGGCTGACCACCGTCAAACACAGCATCAACAACATGCCACAGGTGACACTCGCCTCCAACACCTACGACAGCCAGGGACACCTGCTGACCAAAAAGCTGGGAGGCAACCTCGACGCCACCAGCTACGCCTACAACCTACGCGGATGGCTCACCGACATAGACGGTCCCCGGTTCAACCAGCACCTCTACTACAAACGGCAACATCGCCGCCATGAAATGGAGCATCCCCGCCGACAACATCGGCTGCGACAGAACCTATGCCTTCAGCTATGACAACCTGAACCGGCTATTCAATGCTTCCTATCAGGACTATCTCAATAACAATCCCGCAAGACAAGGAAGGGATTATTCGGAATTTTACGAATTCGACAAGCATGGAAACACCATCACTCTCAATCAAATGCGGATAATGGCAGGTATGTTAACATCAACTCCGCAAAGGATTTTGTCTTATCTGGCAGAACTTACATTCTCTTACAATGGCAACCAGCGGGCAGGCGTGTACGACTATGCATCGTGGGCAGAAACATTCTACGGCAATGAAGGGATAATATACCGTGAAAACACGGCTGAGGCCACCCGCGCCTACGACGCCAACGGCAACACCCTCTTCGACCTCAACAGCGACGTGTATGGAATCCGATATAATTTGCTAAATTTGCCCGACACAATCCAGTTCAACATGGGCCACCAGACCGACTACACCTATTCAGCCACAGGCACCAAGCTCCGAGTCACCGACAAGACGGCCATCGCCAACGTGGACGTACCCTTCCCCACCACCGTGGGCCAGGTGCTGCGTACCGTGCCGGCAGCCTCCACCACCGTCACCGACTACATCGACAATTGCATCTACGAGGACGGGGTGCTCAAGACTGTCCTCCTGCCCGAAGGATACTGGCAGGGCGGCCGCTACCATTATTACCTGAAAGACCACCTCGGCAGCAACCGTGTCGTTCTCCGCGACGACGGGCAGATACTGGAGCGCAACCACTACTACCCCAGCGGCCAACGATTCGGCGAGAGCATCGTGCTGGGCGGCAGCGTGCAGCCCTACCGACACACTGGCCACGAGATGCAGGCTATGCACGGCCTCAACTGGATCGACAACGGAGCAAGGATGAGGACGGTGTATATTCCGGAGTTCACCACGGCGGATCCGCTGTGCGAGAAAAGGCCATGGCTGTCTCCGTATATGTATTGTAGTGGTAATCCGATGAATCGGATGGATCCGGATGGGAATCGTGATTGGCCAGTAGGTGTTACTTATAATGGACATCAGAGAAGCCATTTAGATAATTTTAGTGAGCAAAGAGGCAATCGAACACATCAGGGGCTGGATATAAATTTGGGATCAGGCTATGATGACTATGGAGCTCCTGTCTATGCAACACATGACGGTACTGTTACACGAATTGCAACAATAGACAATGGCGATACCAATGGAGGGGGTAATAGGGTACAAATAACATCAGCCGATGGTGAAGTATCGACCTACTATATGCACTTAGAAGCAGTTGCGGAAGGTATTAACGTTGGTGCTCCTATTGCAGAAGGTGTACAAATTGGGACATTGGGTGCTTCAGCTTTTGGTAGTTCAACAGGGACTGCATCTCATTTGCATTATGAGCTAAGGATAAGCGGCGAATTAACAAACCCCGCTATATCCCCTACACAATTAATAGATCCACAAACCCTCATTGCAACAGCTCAATTACCAGAAGTAACTGTGACAGCTAAAGGCCCAAATAAAAATCAACAGTTACCTGTGCAAGAAATACAGATACCTGAAATAAAAAACCCCGATGAGAAAAAATAAAACTATAAATTATCAAAAGAAATGAATAGAATTCTCGTAATAAGCTTATTCCTTTTATTTGTAGGATGTGGAAGAAAAGGCAAATCCATGGATGAAACTCATTATAAAACGGAGAAAAAGATTAACAACGACACAATATCAAAGAAGACAGTACTAGATGCCAAGGGTGAATCCCAATCTAGTCAGATTGATACAAAACACAAAATATCTTCATATCCTCAAATAAATATTGACACAATAATGGGTGGTGTACATATTGCATATTCTGTAAAAGACAACAAAAGTACCTTGTCTGACACTATCATATACGGAGAGGGAAGAATAGAGACACATTACTATGCAGACAGAAGTATGTTTCTTAGTATAAAAAGAAAGGACAAAATTATTTTAAGGGAGAAAGTGTTTGATAAATCATTCTTTTCTTCAATTGTTCCAAAAAGCGAGTTACTCAAGAACCTCATTAGCTTTGTAGCGGTTAGGCACGTTTCGGAAACGAGTGTCACTTTTTTTGTCACTATTTGTAAGCCAGACTCGGATGTTTGTTATTACATCGAAATGGTGATTTCAAACGACGGCACAGTCGGTTTGAAAGAATTAGATGAAAGTGAAAAGGAGGAATTCTAACCCTGACCGATGATCTCTCTTCTCCCGTATCCTATAATAATGACCGAAAAAATGCAGGATTAACTCAAATTCCAAAAACTACAATATCTGACAGTAAGCTAAATCTTCTTATTCCAAACATAGTTCAACCAATAGACAACACGTATGTCAAACTTCCAACCGTGCAACCTATTATGTCTAACCTACAAAAATAAATATGCCATGTGTAAAAATATTATGTATGCAATTATTGCTTTATCCATCAGTTCATTTTCAACTAATACCCAAAACATTAAATCAGATACTGGAGATTCATTCAACAATCAACGCAATAATATATCTGTTAAACAATCAGGTAGTCCCAATTGTGAAAATATCAGATTGTTACTCTTAAATAAATTGAAAAGAAAAATTGAATTAACCGATAAAAATTACCAGAGCATAAGCCGTTTCTTATTAAAAAACAAAAATGAGGCGATGTCCGAAGAAATTGGCTACCTCTTATTTAAAGTTCTTAAGAGGGATTCAAAAACCAATAATAATTATCTGTCTTTCTTGACAAAAAAGGGGAATAAATACAAAGAACTTATATTGTCAAACTTGATTCAAATAATGTGCATTGACTTAGGTGATAGTGAATATACATATAGAAAACTAATTAATGATTTTGTTATTTTCAAAGGGAGTATGTCCGCAGAAAAAACATTTAATTCTTGTGTAGTTGATAAATAATTAATCGTATCGTGTGACAAGAGCAATAAGTAAGCAAACCAAAAACAATATGAGCAGAAATAATAAATTTCATATTCCCCTGCCACCAAAGAAAAGGGGACTAGCCGTGGCCGGGTAGAACAAACGCAAAGAAAGACAATTTACAATAATTACACTTTAATTCTTTTAATCATGAAACATGTATGTATATTTATTTTGTTTATGTTGGCACATTGCCCATGCAAGTTACGGCCGAAAATTTTTTGCCGGGATATATCATCACCACAAAGCTGGATACCTTGCGTGGGACAATCGACTTCAAGACAGATGAGGCCAACTCGAAAGGATGCTGGTTTCGGGAAAATGGAACAAGGGATAAGCACATGTTCCTGCCTGGGAAAATTGCAGGGTATCGATTCTTGGAAAATGGGAAATATTATGTCTCAAAAAGCATTGAGGTGGAGGGGCATAAATCGGAAGTCTTTCTCGAATATTTAGTCAAAGGATTGATGAATGTCTATTTCTACCAGAAATCGGGACAGTCTTATTTCTTTTTCGAGAAGGAAGACGGAAGCCTACAAATGATCACCCAAAACAAAGAAGAGATTGTCAACGGCAGGCTGCTCAAAGACAATCGATACGATGGCGAGCTGAGGTATTATTTCAATCAAAACATTCCGGACGAGTACAAAAACACTCAAATCGACTTCAATCAGAAAGCGATGATCGACATTGCCAAAAAATACCACCGTTCCCACTGCCAAGAGGGGCAGGAGTGCATCGTTTTTGAGAACAAGAAGCCAGACAGCAAGCAGATGGAGGTGGCATACCATGTGTATGCAGGAGTCGGGCTTTCGGAATATTCGATAGGCAATTATGAGATAAAGCAAGGCGCACGTATAAAAGTAGGGACAAGCAGCATGCCGATGGTTGGACTGGGAGCTGACATGTATTATCCCCGGTGGTCGCAAGCACTGTGCCTCACGGCAGAGGTCTCATTTTCGAGAATTGATATTCCCAGAAGATATCTTACAAAACGATTTGAAGGACAGTTCAAGGCCTATCTGGCATCACCGGGCGTTGGCCTGCGGTACACATTTGCCAAACGCAAGTTGCGCCCGGTGATAGATCTGGCTGCCAGCCTCGCCTTCTCCGTGAAATCGGAAAGCATGATTTGGGACCATCAAATTCCGAGCCGCATTCAGGAATATGAATATCCATTCGGCGACATGTTTGTGGGAGCCAGATGTGGAATCGGTGCAGACTGGATGTTAAACAAGAAGCACCGGGTTACTTTCCGGATGTGCTACAATACCTTAATAACAGCCACAAATTCATCTTACGCCGGAAGTGCCGACATCAAGAGCTATCAGTTGAGAATCGGTTACGCATTTGAGTAGATTGCCCCAATCAGAGGAACTCAGTTCTCACTTCAAATGCCGGTTCTGATATTCCTTCGGAGTCACATTGTTTTTCTTCGCAAATTCGCGGTAGAA
>MKRS01000785.1 GCA_001897035.1 Bacteroidales bacterium 45-6 | reverse complement strand
ATTTTGCCACAGGTTATTTATGGTATTAATCCGAGGGTATCTTATAAAAACTTCGACCTGAATATTTTGCTACAGGGTTCGGCACAATCTAATGTACAGATACAGAAAGAGCTGGTTTGGCCATTCTTTGTAGGTGCGAGCGCTACCCAGGTTGTTGCAGATGATTTCTGGACACCAGACAATACCGGGGCACGTTATCCCCGCTTATACGGACAGGGCGGTAACAGCAATAACCAGCAGACTTCATCATGGTGGTTGTTTGATGGCTCATACCTGCGTATCAAAAATATTGAGCTCGGATATAATTTTCCTGAAGCAGCATTAGCACATATAAAAATGCAGGCTGTAAGAATTTATGTTTCGGGGCAAAACGTTTATACATGGAGCAAGATCAAGCAATTCGTAGATCCCGAAATGGGACAAGGCGGCGGAGGCGATAATAACGCCCGTGGATGGTATTACCCGCATCAGCAAGTATTCAGCTTTGGTTTAAACCTTACATTCTAGCATTTTAAAGCAAGCACATATGATAAGCTTACATAAAATATTTAAGAACTATTCTTTATTCGTTCTCTTTTTGGTTGCCGCATTAACTTCCTGTAAAAAAGATTTTTTGGATGTGACGCCCCGCGACCAGTTATCTTCTGAAACCGTTTTTTCCGATCAGTCGGGCGCCGATCTATTCCTCAATGATATCTACGGTTCGTTACCTGATGAAGATGCAAAGAGTTATAACTATGATGCATTTGAAAACTGGTCTGATAATGCTGTCTGCAGTTTTCATTGGGCGATGTCGTGGGTATTGGGGGTGTCAAAAAGCTATAGTGCAGCTTCATTAAACCCCGGGCTCTATAATCATGATTATCCTGCTATGCCTTTCATGTATAACCATACTTACAACCGCATCAGGAGGTGTAATGTATTTATAGAACAGGTGGAAAAGAACGCTTCTAATTTTTCTGACGAATGGAAAACCCAACGTATAGCCGAAGCAAGGTTTTTGCGTGCGTTCCTGTATCATAAAATGTGGATGGCCTATGGTGGCGTACCTATTGTTACAAGATCGCTCAATCAATCTGAGCAGGGGGACGCCATATTTCAACCCCGTAATACCTCGGAAGAAACCTTTGCTTTTATACAGTCTGAGCTGGCAGATATTGCCGGCAAACTTCCTGCAAACAATACCAAAGGCAGTGTTGATGAAGGCCGCGCAGGTAAAGCAGCAGCCCTGGCATTAAAGGGATGGGTAGAGTTGTTTGCACATAAATACGAAGAAGCAGCCGCTACCAATAAACAACTGATTGACGAATTAGGCAATGGTAATCCTTATGATTTGTTTGCCAATTATAACGACCAGTTCATGGTAGGCAATAACAACAACAAAGAAAGCATTTTCTCTTACCAGCACGATGCAGGTTCACGGAGCTCTTATCGTAATAACTATTACGGACCTAAAGGGAATTTCAACGGCTGGGGAGCTATGCAACCCACGCAAAACCTGGTAGATGATTATGTAATGGCTAATGGATTGCCCATTACAGATGCAGCGTCCGGCTATGATCCTGCTCACCCGTACGAGGGTAGAGAATCGCGTTTTTACCAGTCAATCATCTTCGACGGAACAGACTTTGCCGGACAAACTTATCACATGAAGGCCGGGGAGCACTTCGCTCTAAACCCGGGTGCAGAAAATAATACCGGGTACTTCAGGCGCAAAGGTATCGACGCTTCACTTATTGGCAATCTTGGTAAGGATGGAGCCAATTACAATTTCTTCAGGTATGCAGAAGTGTTGCTGAATTACGCAGAGGCAAGTATAGAAGCCGGTAATATTGATAATACAGTAACAGGAGCTATTGATAAAATCAGAACACGCAGCGGATTACCAACTCTTGAGGATACATATCACCGTAGTCTCAGTCAAAATGAACTTCGCGAAATAGTACGCAGGGAGCGCCGCGTAGAACTTGCTTTTGAAAATAAAAGATGGTGGGATTTGATTCGCTGGAAA
Source organism: Bacteroidales bacterium 45-6 (assembly GCA_001897035.1). Classification (GTDB taxonomy): domain Bacteria; phylum Bacteroidota; class Bacteroidia; order Bacteroidales; family Dysgonomonadaceae; genus UBA1309. The sequence continues at coordinate 2,431 of MKRS01000785.1, read as the reverse complement.
ACTGCTGAAGTCGTACTCAATCAACCTAAATATGGTGTTGAAATCACCCAGCAATCGGGTCAGTGGGTATATAATACAAGGTCAGTTGTACATACCCAGGAATTTTTACAACGCAATTATTTATTCCCCATTTACCAGGGATGGATAGATGCTAATCCTGAAATCAAAAGCCAGAATGGCGGACCGGATAACTGGTCGAATGGTCAAAACCCAGGTTACTAATCCCTATTCATTTTTCAAAGATTAATTCAATGTATATGTTTCATAAAAAATATTGGCTCCGCACATTGGCTTTATTTATCGTCATAAGCATGAGTGCGTGTAAAAAAATGATTGATTCTCCTGATGGCACGGCGAATATTTATCTCACTGCAGCTATCAACAATCTCTATGCAGTGCCGGGCATTCCTGCAAATTATATGGCCGATAAAGAAGCAAAAAAACTGCATATCCCTGTGTATATGTCGCGCTCAGGCTTGCAGGGAGAAAGCGGTTTTTCTGTGGATGTTGCCGCTGACAATGCAGCCGCCCAAAAAATTATTGATGACGGGCTGGTGAGCGCAGGCAAAGCAATAGTGGCGCCGGCAGATGTATATGAACTGCCCGCTACATATACTGCCGGAAAAGAACACAATGGCTTTGATGTGCTCTTTGATGCCAATAAACTGAATGCCTACCTGGGTAAGCAATTAGTGCTGACGGTTCGCATTTCCAATCCTTCGCAGTTTCAGCTCAACGAAAAGCTATCAGCTTTGAATATCATTCTGGATGTAGATGCTGTAATGCTGGGCACTAAGGTAGAAGTTACGGATACCTATATCAAAAATTCAGGGCATCCTTTTATAGCATCAATATATGACGGAACCCGCAGGGGTGTTTTGGCTGACTGGACGACTTCAGACGAAGTAAAAAACTACGAAAATGGTACATTGGGAGGGTTTGATAATTATGGGAATGGAGGGTTTATGTCGATGGAACGCTACAGCTCACCACAGATTCTTAATGGTAAAATATACCAGAGCTTTGATCTACCCTCCGGCAAGTACGAAATGACTGCCGCGTTCCTGGATTTTTCAGTAAAAGAACAGGCATTCATAATGGCCGCCGTCGGTTCTTCACTGCCTGATATTGCTAATGCAGATCAGGTACTCGGCGCAGCACCTTTTACCAATCCCAAAATTGAATTTTTCCTGGCAGAGCCTCAGCGTATAACCATTGGCGTGGTGGCCTATTTTATGGAAGATCAACAGTATTTCAGATTGGATAAATTCAGACTATACCACTATAAAGGATTGTGGGATTAGGTAAGATCTAAAACCGTCAGAAAGATTTTAACCCGAACAAAAACGATCAGCATGCCGTATTGTAAAAAAATGAAATTTTTAATTGTACTGCCCGGCGCTTACCTGTTGGCTTTAACGGGTGCTTTTGCTCAACGTAATGCAGGCATATTTTATACAACAATATTTGCCAAAACAGCGCCTTATAAAAGAATAACAGCTTTTGGCGCTAATGCCCAAAGCTATTTTCTGAAAGATGTAAATGGCGATGGGAAAGATGATGCGGTTGCTTACACAAATGCAGGCAGGTGGCAGGTCGCTCTTTCTGACGGTATACACTTTGGAATACCCGTTGAAATGCTGGCATATCAGTCTACAGGCACAGCAACAGATCAATTAAAACCGTTGATGGGTGATGTGGATGGCGATAAAAAACAGGATGCTGTATTTTTCGATCCCACTACCGGCAACTGGCATGTGGCTTTATCCACCGGTAATGCATTTAGTAGTCCCACGCAATGGTCCTCCGGTAACGGCGTCGGATCAACAAAGCAGTTCCTGGCAGATGTAAATGGTGATGGCAAGGATGATGCGGTTATTTATTTTCATACGGGTCTTGATGGTTATTGGTATATCGGTTTGTCCGATGGTGCAGGCAGCTTCGGCGGGTTTTCACCATGGATTTCAGGCTTTGGAAATACTTACGATGAACATTTTTTATCAGACGTAAATGGAGATGGTAAGGCAGATGCAATTATCATGGAAAAAAATACCGGCAACTGGAAAGTAGCACTCTCAAATGGTACACAATTGGTGGAATCCGGCACCTGGAAAACAGGGTTTGGCGTGGCTTGTGAAAACGCATTGGTGTATGATATAGACCGGGATGGCAAAACAGATATCGCATATTATAAAGATGCAGACTGGTGGGTGTGTTATTCTACCGGCTCGTCTTTTGATGCTAATTATAATCACCGCTGGGTAGCAGCCAACAGACCGGCTACTATGATTTCAAGGAGCAACCGCCCTGCGCCACAGGGTAAGCTGATAGGTACGGTATCCGGTATAGCAGCCGGCGCTTGTGCTATTTCTGCCGGAGACTGGCTTATTTTAGAAAATCCCGAAAAAAACAAAACTGTATCCGCTTATGA
>MKRS01000784.1 GCA_001897035.1 Bacteroidales bacterium 45-6 | reverse complement strand
GCACACAAGGCAGGACTCAATGTCAAGGCATTGATTGCGGAAATGATAATAGCAATGGCGAGTGTCAACCCGAACTGTTTGTAGAAAACACCGCTTGTACCCCCAATGAAACTCACAGGAATAAACACGGCGGCCATCACCAACGTAATGGACACGATGGCAGGAGCAATCTCGCCCATTGCCTTCAAGGTCGCTTTTTTCGCATCTTTCTCCCCATTGTCAAGTTGCGCATGGACGGCTTCGACGACGACAATGGCGTCGTCCACCACAATTCCGATGGCAAGAACCAAGGCAAACAAGGTTAACAGGTTGATGGAGAATCCAAACACCTGGAGGAAGAAGAATGTACCGATAATCGCCACCGGAACTGCTACCGCCGGGATAATCGTAGAACGCAAATCCTGAAGGAAAACGAATACTACGAAGAACACTAAGATGAATGCTTCGATCAGCGTATGAATCACTTTATCGATGGAAGCGTCCAAAAAGTCATTGGCATTAGTTACATACGTAGCTGTGATGCCCGGAGGAAAGTCCTTCGAGGACTTCTCCACTACAGAAATAATGTTGTTTATCACCTCTCGGGCATTCGAACCCGCAGTCTGGTTGATACCGATAGCTATCGACGCCTTGCCGTTCAACCGCGAATTCACAGTATAACTCAACGAACCCAACTCAACGCTCGCCACATCACCCAAACGAAGAATCTGCCCGTTGGCAGAACGTACAATGATGTTGGAGAATTCATCCGAAGATTTGAGCCGCCCTGTATATTTCAAGGTATATTGGAACGACTGCTTGCTGTTTTGTCCCAATTCACCGGGAGCAGCCTCGATATTTTGATCGGTAAGCGCTGCGATGACCTCTGCGGGGGCTATCTTATAGGAAGCCATCACGTCGGGCTTCAGCCAAATGCGCATCGAATAGTCGCGGGCGCCGTATACATTGGCGTCACCTACACCTGTCACACGCTTTACCTGAGGCAAGACGTTGATGTTAGCATAGTTTTGGATGAAGGCCGCATCGTAATCGGGATTGCTCGACGAGATGGAAAGCAACATAATCATACTGCTCTGCTGCTTGCGCACTGTCACCCCCGTCTGCGTCACTTCGCTGGGCAACAACGGAGTGGCACGGGCCACCATGTTTTGGACATTCACCGCTGCAATATCGGGGTTGATCCCCTTTTTGAAAAACACGCTGATTTGCGCCGATCCCGAGTTGGAGGCCGTGGACGTCATGTAGGTCATACCCTCCACCCCGTTGATTTGCTCCTCCAAGGGAACCACAACGCTCTTCATCACCACATCGGCATTTGCGCCAGGATAGTTCGCCTGCACTTGCACAGTCGGGGGAGCAATATCGGGATATTGCTCGATGGGCAAAGTAGCCAGGCCCAGAAGGCCCAACACTACTATTATGATTGAAATGACGGTGGAAAGCACCGGCCTTTCAATAAATGTTTTTAACATATTATTCAGTCTTAAATGTTTCTACTATTTACTTGGCTGTAATTTTGGCACCGTTGGTCAAAGACGCAACTCCGCTTTTCACGATACGTACCCCTTCGGAGAGACCGTCTGTAACGGCATAGTTCAAGCCATCGGGCAATGGTATGACGGAGACAACCGATTGCACCACAGAATCACCTTGCACCTTATACACCAATGTCTTGTCCTGACGGGCAAATGTTGCCCCTTGCGGAATCACCACCACATTGTTCAATTGTTCAGGGATAATGATCTTGCCGCTGGATCCGCTGCGAAGCTGGCCGGCCTTGTTTGGGAATTCGACACGGAAATTGGCAGAACCGGTGGAAACATTCACCACGCCCGAAATAGTCTGGATTTTCCCACTTTCGGGATATTCCGTTCCGTCAGCAAGCACCAACTTGATGGGCGGTGTATTCTTCAATTTTTCTGTTTGAGTTGCACCCGGCAAGTTCTTCAAAAACGTATTCAAGTCTTTTTCATTCAATGAAAAATAGGCATACACGTTTCCGATGTTGGCCACCGTGGTAATCACGTAAGACGAACTCACGAAACTCCCTTTGCGGAAAGTAATAGTTCCCACCACTCCGTCCACTGGACTGGTCACACTTGCCCAACTGCGTGATGCACGTGCATTGGCAAGCATCGCATTCGCTTGATCCAAATTGGCAAGAGCCGTTTGATAGGAATTATCGGCCGTAGAAAGCTGAACGCCGCTCACAATGTTTTTCTCAGCAAGAGGACGGATCCTGTCCACATTCAATTTGGCTGTGTTCACTTGAGCCTTCGCACTCATCACAGCGGCAAGGGCCGTGCGCAAGTCTTTTTCGGTGCTGGGCGCATCAATGGTAAATAGCAACTGTCCTTTTTTCACAACCGAACCTTCGTCCACATAAATATCCTTGATGAAACCCTCCAATCGCGGGCGGATTTCAACATCTTCCGTTCCTTTAATGGTTACCGGATACGAGAACTGAAGTTCTGCATTTTGCTTCGAAGTCACCCATGTTTCAAAAACAGGAGCTTTCGCCGTAGCCTCTTGTTTTTTTCCGCAAGATGCAAGTAGCAACACTGGTAAGATACCTAAAATCAAATTTTTCACTCTCATAATTATTCACCTTTTATAAAATTGTTTTTCTTAATATTTTCCAATAAAATTCCAAGCTGTGCAAACAAAAGTTCTTTGTCTATCCCACAAAACATGCTTCTCTTAAAGCCACTTACTTCATCTATCACTCTCAAAAACAAAGATTTACCACTTTCAGAAAGATTCACACACAATGCCCTCGAATCCAGCACACTTTTAGTCCGATAAACCAGCTCCTTTTTTTCAAGATTTTTTATAATCGTGGAGGTTGTCATCGGATCTATATAGGTCAGCTTTGAAATGATGATTTGCGTCATCTCATGTTCCGGATCGGTTTCCATGTTATGATACAGCACACCCAATATTTCCATTTGTGAAGTTGTCAACCCAAAACTTTCCAGAAAACGCTGGCGGCTTCGACTAAGCCGTTTCGTTATTTCCCACATGATGCACGAAACATCTTCTTCTGAAATTTTCTTTTTACCTACCACCATACTCTTTGTTTAATGGCGGCAAAGATAGTAAGTAAACTTATAATAAGAGATCAAATATTAAACTTTCTTTATTAGTTATATTTTATTAACCAATATGATTTATAAACTATCATTTGTTATTTGGTAACAGAAAATGTTCTTCATGAAAATATCTGCCAATTGAGTTGATGGCAAAATTAACCAGGTATTTTATTCGTGCCAACAAAAAATCGGTAAACAAGGGAAATCTGTCGATGAACAAAGGTATTCTTCAGATAGAAAACCCTCCAATAAAAAAGGAACAAATAACGAATGGTATTTGTTCCTTTTTCAATCGATAACAATTGAATATCTTACCTCATTCGCTCTTCTTCACTTCAATACACAATTCATTTAACTGCTCGACATCGATTTGCGAGGGAGCGTCTATCATCACATCGCGCCCCGAATTGTTTTTGGGGAATGCAATGCAGTCGCGGATAGAATCGAGGCCAGCAAACAACGAAACCAAACGGTCTAATCCAAACGCCAAACCAGCATGGGGAGGAGCACCATATTTGAAGGCATTCATCAAGAAGCCAAATTGCGCCTGCGCCTTTTCGGGAGTAAACCCAAGCACCTCGAACATCTTTTCCTGCAAATCGCTGTTGTGGATACGCACCGAACCCCCTCCTACTTCCACGCCATTTATCACCATGTCGTAAGCGTTGGCACGCACAGCACCCGGATCAGAATCTAACAGATGAATATCTTCCTCTTTCGGGCTGGTGAACGGGTGGTGCTTTGCAAAGAACCGACCCAGCTCCTCGTCTTTTTCCAGCAATGGGAAATCAATCACCCACAAGCAGTTGAAAGTGTCCTTGTCCCTCAGTCCGAGACGTTCCCCCAGTTTGAGACGAAGCTCGCACAATTGCTTTTGAGTTTTTTCGGTCTCTCCTGAAAGTATCAAGATCAAGTCGCCTGGCTTGGCATTGCAGCGTTCAGCCCATCTTGCCAAATCTTCCGGCGAATAGAACTTATCCACCGACGATTTCAATGTTCCATCAGCCTCGTAACGTACATATATCAAACCTTTTGCCCCGATCTGCGGGCGTTTTACAAAGTTGGTCAGTTCGTCCAATTGCTTACGCGTGTAAGAAGCTGCGTTGGGAGCGCAAACAGCACCCACATATTCCGCATCATCGAACACTCCGAAATTTTTCCCACCGGTCAGATCCTTGATTTCGACAAATTCCATACCAAAACGGGTATCCGGCTTGTCCGAACCATAATATTTCATGGCATGGGCATACGTCATTCGCGGCATTTCGGGAATATCGATATCCTTCACAAACTTGAAAAGATGCTTCACCAAGCCTTCAAACAAGTTCAGCACGTCTTCCTGCTGCACAAACGACATTTCGCAGTCGATCTGCGTGAATTCCGGCTGGCGGTCGGC
>MKRS01000783.1 GCA_001897035.1 Bacteroidales bacterium 45-6 | reverse complement strand
TTGCACCCACTCGCTTGTACGGCTTTCAATGCCGACTTCGACGGTGACCAGATGGCTGTTCACTTGCCCTTGGGTAACGAAGCAGTTTTGGAAGCGCAAATGTTGATGCTTGCCTCCCACAACATCTTGAACCCCGCAAATGGTGCGCCTATCACGGTGCCTTCGCAGGACATGGTGCTGGGGCTTTATTACATCACCAAGATCCGTCCTGAAGCACAAGGTGAAGGTTTGATTTTCTACGGTCCGGAAGAAGCGATTATCGCTTACAACGAGAAGAAAGTGGATGTCCATGCCTTGATTAAAGTGTATGTTCGTGATTTGGATGAAAACGGGGAGACTGTTCAGAAATTGACCGAAACTACTGTTGGGCGTGTGATTGTAAATCAATTTACACCTGCTGAAGTAGGTTTCATCAACGAAGTGCTTTCCAAGAAATCTCTTCGCGACATCATTGGTCGTGTGATTAAGCTGGCTGGAGTGGCTAAAACCGCTCAATTCTTGGATGACATCAAAAACTTGGGTTATCAGACTGCCTTCCGTGGAGGATTGTCTTTCAACTTGGAAGATGTGATTATTCCGGAAGAAAAGGAAAAATTGGTACAGCAAGGTTATGACGAAGTGGAGCAGATTTTGAATAACTATAACATGGGATTCATTACCTACAACGAACGTTACAACCAGATTATTGATATTTGGACACACGTCAATTCCAAATTGTCGAACATCCTGATGAAGCAATTGTCGGAAGACAACAAGGGTTTCAACTCGGTGTTCATGATGTTGGATTCTGGTGCCCGTGGATCTAAGGAACAGATCCGCCAGTTGTCGGGTATGCGTGGTTTGATGGCAAAACCTCAAAAGAGTGGGGCGGAAGGGGCTCAGATTATCGAGAACCCTATCTTGGCCAACTTCAAGGAAGGCTTGTCGGTGTTGGAGTACTTTATCTCTACCCACGGTGCACGTAAAGGTCTTGCCGATACTGCGTTGAAGACTGCCGATGCCGGATACTTGACCCGTCGTTTGGTGGACGTCTCTCACGATGTTATTATCAATGAGGAAGATTGCGGTACGCTGCGCGGACTGATTGCCACTGAATTGAAAAACAACGAAGAAACAGTTGCATCCTTGTACGAACGTATTCTGGGACGTGTTTCTGTTCATGACATACAGCATCCTTTGACAGGTGAAGTCTTGGTGAAATCGGGAGAAGAAATTACCGAAGACGTTGCTGCGGCAATACAGGTATCTCCGATCGAACGCGTAGAAATCCGTTCGGTGTTGACTTGCGAGTCACACAAAGGGGTTTGTGCGAAATGTTACGGACGCAATTTGGCAACCAACAAAATGGTACAGCGAGGTGAAGCTGTCGGCGTGATCGCTGCACAATCTATCGGTGAGCCGGGTACGCAGTTGACTCTCCGTACATTCCACGTCGGTGGTATCGCTTCCAACATTGCTGCTGAAAACAGCATCACTACCAAATACGATGGTATCTTAGAAATAGACGATTTGCGCACGGTGGACGTTACCGACGATTCAGGTGCAAAATATCAGGTTGTGGTAAGCCGTCTGGTGGAGTTGAGGATTGTAGATCCAACCACCAAGATCGTATTGCTCACACACAACATCCCTTATGGATCCAAACTGTTCTTCAAAGCTGGAGATTCTGTGAAGAAAGGCAACGTGATTTGCGAATGGGACCCTTTCAACGCAGTCATCATCTCCGAGGCGAGCGGACGTATCGAGTTCGAGAACGTGATCGAGAACGTGACCTACAAAGTAGAATCGGACGAACAGACCGGTTTGAAAGAAAAGATCATCATCGAATCGCGCGACAAGACGAAAGCGCCAGAAGCGCATATCTTGGATAATGAAGGCAACCGGATCAAAACATATTCTTTGCCTTTAGGTGCCCACGTCATCAAGGACGACAAGGACACGATCACGGCAGGAGAAGTGTTGGTGAAAATTCCGCGTGCGGTAGGTAAGGCTGGTGACATCACCGGAGGTCTTCCCCGTGTAACCGAGTTGTTCGAAGCCCGTAACCCATCCAATCCGGCCGTTGTGTCCGAAATTGACGGTGAAGTTTCATTCGGCAAGATCAAACGTGGTAACCGCGAAATCATTGTCACCTCCAAAACTGACGAGGTGAAAAAATACCTTGTTCCGTTGTCCAAGCAGATTCTTGTGCAGGAAAACGACTTTGTGCGTGCCGGAATGCCGCTTTCGGACGGAGCCACAACCCCTTCGGATATTTTGGCAATCAAGGGGCCGACCGCCGTTCAGGAATACATTGTGAACGAAGTTCAGGATGTGTATCGCCTGCAAGGGGTGAAGATCAATGACAAACACTTCGAAGTGATTGTACGCCAGATGATGCGCAAGGTAGAGATTGTGGATCCGGGAGATACCCGCTTCCTTGAGCAGCAAATTGTGGACAAGCACGATGTGATGGACGAAAACGACCGCATTTGGGGTAAGAAAGTTGTGGTGGACGCTGGAGACTCAACGGTGTTCGAAGCCGGTCAGATTGTGACGGCTCGGAAACTGCGGGACGAAAACTCCTTGCTGAAGCGCAAGGACTTGCGCTTGGTGGAAGTTCGTGACGCTATCCCTGCCACTGCCAACCAGATACTTCAAGGAATCACCCGGGCGGCGTTGCAGACTCAAAGTTTCATGTCTGCCGCATCCTTCCAGGAGACTACCAAAGTGTTGAACGAAGCTGCCATCAACGGAAAAGTGGACAGACTCGAAGGTATGAAGGAAAATGTGATCTGTGGTCACCTTATTCCAGCCGGTACAGGCCTGAGGGACTACGAGAAATTGATCGTAGGAACCAAGGAAGACTTCGAGAAGATCGCTTCCAACCGCAAGACGGTGGTTGACTTTGATCAGATAGACTAATTTAAAGCTTTTAGCTAATTTCAGTGAACGCCTGGCCATTTGGTCAGGCGTTTTCTGTGTGTGGACAGTTCTTTTGTCAAATTTTTGAGTCGCTGATACAGGCTTGTAATATAGTGACTTGATAATGTTAATATGTGTTGCTTGGTTTGAAGGTCAGGACGTTGCACTAAGATTCGTTTTGTTTCAAGCCGTGACATTTTGCGATGAATTGAATCGTTAAAGTGTTCTTTTGGTGATTTTTTTCTAAAAATGTTGCATAGTGTTGAAGTTATTTTTACATTTGTACCTTCTTTGAGTTTGTTTTGGGTAATACTACTTTAGTGTGCGTTTAATCTGGCTTCGCTTTTTGTAGATTATCTGATGGTATTTTAATAAATTTTGGGATTGATTTATAGCTGATAGGGTAAATGTTTTTATCATACGATAAGTTTGTCTCCTTATTTCTTTTATTGCTTGATAAAAACAGTAAACTTAGGTGTCATTCTCTAAAATACAATAGGAAAAGAATCTGTTTTGAGGGAAATTATAGACTTGAGTTTTTATGGTTAGACATAATCTGATAAATATATTGTGATAATTAAAATGTTAAATTAACTTGGTGGAAATCTATGAAAAGAAGATTAGTGCTTTTAATGACCTGTCTGTTTTGTAGTATAGGTCTTTCCCTTGCGCAAAACAAGAGGATTTCGGGAACGGTTGTCGATAGCAATGGAGAGCCGGTGACTGGAGCTACCGTTCTTGTCAAAGGAACAAACGTAGGAGTGTCAACGGATGTCGATGGAAAATATTCGATCTCTGTTCCTCAGAATGGTAAAACTTTGGTGATTTCTTTAATTGGATCAAAAAGTAAAGAAATTGCTGTTGGTGACAATTTGAAAGTTGTTTTGGAAAGCGACAGCAAGTCTTTGGACGAGGTAGTTGTGACAGCGATTGGCATATCGAGAAAAGACAAATCGTTGGGATACGCTGTGGCTAATCTGAAGAGCGATCAATTGACCGTGGCTCGTGACGCAAATGTTATCAACGCTTTAGCTGGAAAGGTTGCTGGTGTTCGGGTAAGTGCTTCATCCGGAACGGTGGGCGGATCTTCTAAGATAATCATTCGTGGAGCCAACTCTTTCGATGGAAATAACCAACCTCTTTTTGTAGTAGATGGTGTACCTATTGATAACAGTTCGCCGGGAAGTGCTTCGACCAACGTAGTGAGCGGTGTAGCCGATTACGGGAATAGGGCAGGAGATTTAAACTCGGATGATATAGCGAGCATGTCTATATTGAAAGGTGCTGCTGCATCCGCACTTTATGGCGCTAGAGCCAAAAATGGGGCGGTAGTTATTACCACCAAAAAAGGTGAGTCAGGTAAGATGTCAATAGAAGTGAACTCGTCAATCCGTTTTGATAAAGCATTGAAATTACCAGACTTTCAGAATGAATATGCTCAAGGTAGTTATGGCAATTATGATTTAAAATATAGTAACGGGTGGGGTCCCAAAATATCAGATGTTCAAGACCTGACCTTTAAGAACTTTTTAGGGAAAGATGTTCAATTGCAAGCTCATCCGGATAATGTGAGAGATTTCTTCAATACAGGAAACACCTAT